>NZ_JBJDRE010000023.1:0-57271 GCF_044987315.1 Devosia sp. ZW T5_3 | reverse complement strand
GCGCCAGCCGGCGGAGGCCGCGCTATCGGCAGCAGGGCTCAAGCCGTTCCGGCTGGCGCCGCGCGATAGCCTGGCGTCGATTTCGACCAATGCCGTAGGCTATGCCGCAGCGGCGGCCGCGATCCGCGATGCGGCGGCTGCAGTGCGCGTGATGCTGGCGACGGGACTGACCACGGCGGGGGCGCTGGGCGCTTCGCGCGATCCGTGGAAGGCGGTGGCCCATGTCGGCACTGAGCGCGAGGCGGGAATTGGCGCCTGGCTCTATTTCAACGCCAAGGGCTGGGACTGGCCCGACGCCACCCACATCCAGGATCCGCTCAGCCTGCGCATGATGAGCCAGGTGTTTGCCACCGGCTATGAAACGCTGGTGGCGGCGGGCAAGATCTTGTTGGCGGCAACGGGGCGCACCGATGACAATCCGGTGGTGGCGGGCGGGCAGGTGATCACCTCGGGCGGCTCGCTGCCGCTCGACGTCACGGTGTTCTTGCAGACCGCGCAATTGGGGCTGGCCCATATCGCGCGCAATTCGTTCAATCGCTGCGTGCTGCTGGGCAATGGCCAGCGGCGGGGCCTGCCGGTCAATCTGGTGCAGCCGGGCGCCATCGCTACGGGGTTCGGGCCGATCATCAAGCTGGCGGGCGAGCTGTTTGCGCGCGTGCTGACCATGACCAATCCGATCTCGGCCAATTCCATGGTGGTGGCCGGCGGGATTGAGGATGAAGCCACCTTCCTGCCGCTGGTCGTCGAGCGGCTGGAGCGGCAGGTGCTGGCTTTGCGGCGGTTGGCGGCGCTTGAGGCCATGCTGGCGGCGCAGGCCATGGATATTTCGAGCGACAATCCCGGCAATGTTCCGGGCATCATCTATTCGCTGGTGCGCCGGCATGCTGACACATATTGGCAGGACCGCCCGCTATCGGCCGAGGTCGAGGCTATCGAGCATGCATTGGCCTCC
Organism: Devosia sp. ZW T5_3; assembly: GCF_044987315.1. Lineage (NCBI taxonomy): Bacteria > Pseudomonadati > Pseudomonadota > Alphaproteobacteria > Hyphomicrobiales > Devosiaceae > Devosia > Devosia sp. ZW T5_3. Next base: position 56,319 of record NZ_JBJDRE010000023.1, on the reverse strand, counting down.
GACGAGTTGATGAACGAACTAATTTCTCACTCGGCGATTATGGAGTTGGACGAGTTTTTCGCGCTGGGGCCCATTACCTAGAATTTGCGGCCTCGCTCAATTCTACCAAGACGTTAGGTTAGGGACAGCCGGGCCGGACAGCCCGGAGAAAACGGAGAAACCAATGCGCCTCAAATCCACGCTTCTCAGCGCCGTCGCTGCGCTTGCCATTTCGGTGACTGCGGCCAATGCCCAGGTCGTCGTTTCCTCCAAGATCGACACCGAGGGCGGGGTGCTTGGCAACATCATCAAGCAGGTGCTTGAAGCCAACGACATTCCGGTCACCGACCGCATCCAGCTCGGCGGCACGCCCATCGTGCGCGAGGCGATCACCGCCGGCGAAATCGACATCTATCCCGAATATACCGGCAATGCGGCCTTCTTCTTCGACAAGGCCGATGATCCGCTCTGGAACAATGCCGAAAGCGCCTATGCCGAGGCGGCCAAGCTCGATTACGACGCCAACAAGATCGTCTGGCTGACGCCATCGCCCGCCAACAATACCTGGGCCGTGGCCCTGCGTGCCGACGTTGCCGATGCCAATAAACTGGTGACATTCAGCGAGTTCGGCGCCTGGGTCGCGGGCGGTGGCGAGGTCAAGCTGGCCGCATCGGCCGAGTTCGTGAACTCGCCGGCAGCTTTGCCCAAGTTCCAGGAAGTCTATGGTTTCACGCTGAAGCCCGACCAACTGGTGACGCTGTCGGGTGGCGATACGGCCGCGACCATTGCCGCCGCCGCCCAGCAGACCAATGGCGTCAATGCCGCCATGGTCTATGGCACGGATGGCGGCATTGCCCCATCGGGCCTCAAAGTGCTTGAGGACGACAAGGGCGTGCAGCCGGTTTACCAGCCCGCCCCGATCATCCGCGAGGCCGTGCTGACCGAATATCCGCAGATCGAAGAGCTGCTCAAGCCGGTATTTGCCGGGCTGACACTCGAAGTGCTGCAGGACCTCAATGGCCGTGTGCAGGTTGGCGGCGAGGCGGCTTCGGCTGTCGCGACGGATTACCTGACCAAGGGCGGTTTTCTGGATTGATGGCGCATGGGGTGGGGGCGCCGATACCCCCACCCAGTGAGCCGCGATCTGCCTCCCTCCCCCTTGAGGGGAGGGATCGAGGGTGGGGGTGCTGAACCCTCCAACGGCATCGAGCATGTTGGGACCGCAGCACCCCCACCCTAGCCCTCCCCTCAAGGGGGAGGGGATTGCATCGGGGCTCTCCGACTATCGCAAGCCTCTCCACATCGCAGAGTTGGAGCCAGCATGAGCATCGCCGAAACATCTTCGATAGCGAGCCGCCCCGTCTGGTTGGCGCTCGACAAGCTGGGTGTGCTGATCGCGTTGATCGCGGCGGCGGGGGCAGCTTTGCCGTTTGCCTTGTTCCGGGCCAATCGCATCGTGCTGGGCGAGCCGCGTTCGCTGCTCGACGCATTGCCGGCATTGCCGTCGGGTGTGCTGATCTGTGCTTTGTTGGCGGGCTTTGTTGTCGCGCTGCTGCGCTTTCCGACGCTGGTCAAATTGATCGCCGGGTTTGTCGTGCTTGGTGTGCTCGCCATGCTGATCGGCTGGTCGGGCAGCTATCTGACGCCGCCGGATAATACCTTTGCCCGGGTGTCGCCGGGGGCCGGGTTCTGGCTACTGGTGTTTGCCTTTGCGCTGATGGTGGCTGACGCACTGACGCGGCTGCGCTTCAGGCCATGGGTGCGGCTGACCATTCTGCTCGCAGTCGCTGTTGCCATTGGCGCGCTGCTGTGGAGCGGGGCGTGGAATGATCTTTCCATGCTCAAGGAATATGCCACCCGCGCGCCGGCTTTCTGGCAGGAGGCGCGCACGCATCTGGGGCTGGCCTTTGGCTCGGTGGCGATTGCGACGCTGGTCGGCGTTCCGGTCGGTATTCTTTGTTACAAGGTCAAGCCACTGCGCGCGGCAGTGCTCAATGTGCTCAATATTGTGCAGACCATTCCGTCCATTGCCCTGTTCGGCCTGCTGATCGCGCCGCTGGCCTGGGTCGCCGCTAATATTCCGGGCGCGTCGGCCATCGGGATTTCGGGCATTGGCGTGGCGCCGGCCATGGTGGCGCTGTTCGCCTATTCGCTGCTGCCTATCGTGTCCAACACGGTAGTGGGGCTGCAAAGCGTGTCGCCGGCCGCGGTCGATGCGGCCAAGGGCATGGGGATGACCGGCTCGCAACGCATGTTTGCGGTGGAATTGCCGCTGGCCTTTCCGGTGATCCTGACCGGCATTCGCATCGTGCTGGTGCAGAATATCGGTCTGGCCACCATTGCCGCGCTGATCGGCGGCGGTGGTTTCGGGGTCTTCGTGTTCCAGGGCATCGGGCAGACGGCAATGGACCTGGTGCTGCTGGGGGCAGTGCCGACGGTGGCGCTGGCTTTCGCCGCAGCGGTGGTGCTCGACGCCTTGGTGGAAATGACGTCTCGCGGAGGACGCAGCGCATGATCGAAATCGACGATATCACCAAGGTCTATGGCGAAACGGCGGTGGTCGATCAGGTCACCATGACCATCGACCCCCGCAGCATCTGCGTCATTGTGGGCACGTCTGGCTCGGGCAAGACCACGCTGATGCGGATGATCAATAAGCTCGTGACCCAGACCTCGGGGTCGATCCGCATCGATGGCGAGGATATCAGCACGGTGCCGGCCTATGAGCTGCGGCGGCGGATTGGCTATGCCATTCAGGGGCATGGGCTATTTCCGCACCGCACGGTGGGGCAGAATGTAGCGACCGTGCCCAAGCTGCTCGGCTGGGACAAAAAGAAGATTGCCGCGCGGGTCGATGAGCTACTGAGCCTTTTTCAACTCGATCCCGCCCAGTTCCGCGACCGGCTACCCAATGAGCTTTCGGGCGGGCAGCAACAGCGCGTGGGCGTGGCGCGGGCGCTGGCGGCCGAGCCCAATATTTTGTTGATGGACGAGCCCTATGGCGCGCTCGATCCGGTGATCCGCGCCAAGGCGCAGGAGGATTTGCTGGCCATTCAGCGCAAGTTTGGCACGACCATCGTGCTGGTGACGCACGACATGGAAGAGGCGATCCATCTGGGCGACAAGATCGCCGTGATGGACAAAGGCAAGCTGCTGCAGTTTGCCAAGCCCGCCGAAATCATCGCCAATCCGGCAACGCCCTTCGTGGCCGAATTGATCGGCACCAGCGAGCGGCCATTCCGGCTGCTGTCGCTGGCCAAGGTGGCCGATCATATCGAGGCAGGGGAAGCCGCAGGCGATCCAGTGGAGGCCGGTGCCTCGCTGCGCGATGCCTATGCCGAATTGCTATGGTCGGGCCGGCCCGCGCTGCCGGTGCGGCGCGATGGGCAGATTGTGGGGCAGGTGACACTGGCCCAATTGGCCAAGCTGGCAGCGCGACCGCAATGAAGACCGGGCTCGTCATCAGGTTCATTGCGCTGCTGGTGCTGGTCGTGTTCCTCGTCCGGCCCGAGACCTTTGCCGGGTTTTTCGGGTTGTTCACCAAGAACGGGCAGCCGGCGATTTACAATCAGGGCGGCCTGCTCGACCTGACGCTGAACCATCTGGCCATCGTGGCGACGGCGACATTGGCCGCGACCATCGTGGCGGTGGGGCTGGCAATCGTGGTGACACGGCCCTTCGGCGCGGAGTTTTTGCCGCTGTCGCGCTCGCTCGCCAATATCGGGCAGACCTTTCCCCCGGTTGCCGTGCTGGCGCTGGCTGTGCCCATGCTGGGCTTTGGCACGGCGCCGACGCTGGTGGCGCTGTTTCTCTACGGGCTGCTGCCGATTTTCGAGAACACGCTGACCGGGCTGACCAATCTTCCGCCGGCGGTGACCGACGCGGCCAAGGGCGTGGGCATGACCGGCTGGCAACGGCTGATCAAGGTCGAACTGCCGCTGGCGTTGCCGGTGATCCTGGCGGGGATACGGCTGTCGACGGTGATTTCGCTGGCGACCGCGACCATTGGTTCGACCGTAGCGGCAAGGACGCTGGGCGAGGTGATCATTGCAGGGCTCTTGTCCAACAATACCGCGTTCGTGCTGCAGGGCGGGCTGATCGTGGGCGTACTGGCGGTATTGATCTACGACGCGCTCTCGGCGCTGGAGCGGATGCTGATGGCGCGGACCGGCCAATTGGGGAGGGCGGCGGCGTGAGCTTTTGGCCTCAACCAATCACCACGTTTTTTTTGAAGGCGTAGCAAAAAAATGTCCGATTTCGATCTCGTTCTGTCCGGCACTGTCGTGCTGCCATCTACCATTATCGAGAACGGCTATGTGGCCGTGCGCGATGGCAAAATCGTGCATGTAGGGGAGGGCGTGGCGCCGGCGGCGCATGAGCGGCATGAGCTGGGCAGGGCGCTGATCCTGCCGGGGGCGATCGATGCGCAGACCCATTCGCTCAGCCAGAAGGATCAGGAAGATTTTATCTGGTCGACGCGCTCGGCGGCGGCGGGCGGGGTGACCACGATTGTCGACATGCCCTATGACGAGGGCAATCTGGTCAGCTCCGCCGAGGCGGTGCGCCAGAAGGTGGCGCATGCCGAACCACAGGCCCGGGTGGACTTTGCGCTATATGGCACGATCAAGCCGGAAGAGGGCGCCAGCCGGATTCTGGAACAGGTCGAGGCGGGTGTCGCCGCGTTCAAGTTTTCGACTTTTGGCACTGACCCGGTGCGGTTTCCACGCATTCCGCCGGCGCTGCTGGAGGAGTGCTTTGACGCCATTACTCCCACTGGCCTGACGGCGGGCGTGCATAATGAGGATGACGAGGCGGTGCGCGCGGCCATCGCCAAGGTCAAGGCGCTGGGCATTACCGATTATCGCGCGCATGGGTTGAGCCGGCCGCCGCTGACTGAATTGCTGGCTGGCCTGCAGATTTATGAGACGGGAGCACAGACCGGGTGCCCGGCGCATGTCGTGCATTGCTCCTTGGGGCGGGGCTATGAGATTGCGCGCAGTTATCGCGATCAGGGGTTCGATGCCACCATTGAATGCTGCATTCATTACCTGACGCTTGACGAAGAACATGACGTTGCCCGGCTGGGTGGCAAGGCCAAGATCAATCCGCCGATCCGCTCGCGGGCGGAGGTCGAAAAGCTCTGGGAGCATGTGCGGGCGGGCAATGTCACGCTGGTTTCGACCGATCATGTGAGCTGGTCGGAAAACCGCAAGACCAATCCCGACATGCTGGCCAATGCTTCGGGCGTGCCTGGGCTCGAAGTGATGGTGCCGCTATTCGTCAAGGGCGCGCTGGAGCGCGATATTTCGCTGACCTGGGCGGCGCGGCTGATGGCGGAGAACCCGGCGCGGCATTTCCGGCTAGGGAGCAAAGGCGCGCTGACTGTGGGAAAGGATGCCGATATCGCGGTGCTGTTTGAGCGGCCCAAGATTTATGACGCGGCGGAGAGTGGGCACAATGTAGCGGGCTGGTCGCCGTATAACGGGATCGAGCTGCCGTGGACGGTGGGGCTGACCTATCTGCGCGGGCGACAGGTGTTTGATGGGGTGACGGTCGCCGAGCCGGGCGTAGGGCGGTTTGTGCGACCGGAGGTGGCCACGTGATCCCCAATTCCCCCATCCGCGCCGATCGCATTGCCACCGATATCGATGCCCTTGCGGCCATCACCGAGCCGGATCGGCCTTGGACGCGGCGGGCGTTTACGCCGATGTTTCTGGAGGGAAGGGCCTGGCTGGAACATGCCATGCAGCAGGCCGGCGCGGTCAGCCAGATCGATGCGGCGGGCAATCTCATCGGTGTCGTGCCGGGCAGAAATCCGGCGCTGGGCAGTATCATGATCGGCAGCCATTCCGACACGGTGCCTGATGGCGGGCGGTTCGATGGCATTGCTGGAGTGGTGGTGGCGCTTGAAGTGGCGCGGGCGCTGCGGGACCAGGGCGTGGTGCTCGATCATACGTTGGAAGTGGTGGATTTTCTGGCTGAGGAAGTCTCGATTTTTGGCGTGTCCTGCATTGGTAGCCGGGGCATGAGCGGTACGCGACCGCCTGAGTGGCTGGCGCGCACGCATGATGGGGTGACGCTGGAACGGGCCATCACCAAGGTGGGCGGGGTGCCCCACGCCGTGGCGCAGCGCGACGATATCAAGGCGTTTCTGGAACTGCATATCGAGCAGGGGCCGGTGTTGCAGAACGAGCAGCTTGATGTGGGCGTAGTGACGGCGATTGCCGGGATTACGCGGATCGAGATTGTCGTAGAGGGCAGGGCGGACCATGCCGGGACGACGCCGATGTCCGCCCGCAAGGATGCGCTGACCACGGCGGCCTGGATTGCGCTGGGGGTCGAGGAACTGGCCAAGGCGCTGTCAGCGGGCGATACCCATTTTGCTGCGACCGTGGGCGAATTCGAGATGACGCCCAATGCGGCCAATGTGGTGCCGGCGCGGGTTCGTATGCTGATCGACGCGCGGGCGGAACTGCGCGACGACATGGAGCGGTTCATTGATGAACTGGAACGCGGTGTTGCGGCGATAGCGGAAAAAACCGGCGTCAGCGTGCAGGCGCCGCGCATCGTTTCGGACAATCAGCCGACGCCTTGCGATCCTGATCTGCTTGCCGTGCTGGATGCTGCCTGCGACAGCGCGGGCGCGCGGCATCGGCGGATGGCGTCGGGGGCGGGGCATGACACGGCATGGATGGCGCGGATCACCAAGGCGGCGATGATCTTTGTCCCCTGCTTGGATGGCCGCAGCCATTCCCCGGATGAATTTGCGACGACGGACGATATCGCGCTGGGCGCCCAGGTTTTGCTGGATGCCGTGGTCGCGCTCGACAAGCAATTGCAGGAGACAGAATAATGGGCCGGATTCTGACTGAGAAAGACGTCGAGGCGGCTGTCAAAGGCGGCTCCGTCTATGCCGCCGGCGGTGGCGGCTGGGCCGATCATGGACGCATGCTGGGCTATGCGGCGGTGAGCGTCGGCAAGCCCGAACTGGTGAGCATTCACGAGTTGGACGCCAATGACTGGGTGGCGACGGCGGCGGCTATCGGCGCGCCGGCTTCGACCACGCCCTGGGAAATGCAGGGGGTGGATTACATCAAGGCGGTGTCCATGCTGCAGGACGCGCTGGGGGAAAAGCTCAGCGGGTTGATGATCGGGCAGAATGGCAAATCCTCGACGCTCAATGGCTGGCTGCCTTCGGCCATTCTGGGCACCAAGGTGGTCGACGCGGTGGGCGATGTGCGGGCGCATCCGACCGGGGATATGGGCAGTATCGGGCTGGCGGGATCGCCTGAGCCGATGATCCAGACGGCGGTGGGCGGCAATCGCAGCGAGAACCGCTATATCGAATTGGTGGTCAAGGGTGCGACGGCAAAAGTATCGCCGATTTTGCGCACGGCCTCGGACATGTCGGGCGGATTTATCGCTTCGTGCCGCAATCCGGTGCGGGCCAGCTATGTGAGGAAACACGCGGCCCTGGGGGGCATTTCGCTGGCGCTGAAACTGGGCGAGGCAATCATTGCGGCCGAGGGCAAGGGCGGCACGGCGGTGATCGACGCCATCGCCAAGACCACGGGCGGAACTATTCTGGTCGAGGGCAAGATCATCAAAAAGGCGGTGCTTTACACCAAGGAGGCCTTCGATATCGGCGCGGTGACGCTGTCGGATGGCTCGGTGCTGCATGTGATGAACGAATATATGGCGGTGGATGGGCGCGACGGCGCGCGCATCGCTACTTTCCCCGATGTGATCACGACGCTCTCCCCCGAGGGCGAACCGCTGAGCGTGGGGCAATTGCAGGAGGGCATGCAGATTTTCGTGCTGCATGTGCCCAAGAAGGTCATTCCGCTCAGCTCGTCAGTGCTCGATCCGACGGTTTATCCATCGGTCGAAAAGGCCATGGGGATCGAATTGGCGCGCTACGCGCTGGACGGGGCCAAGGGGTGAGCCATGGCACGCGACCCGGGGCTTGAAGAATTGGTGCGCGAGGATCTGGGCGACCAGCGGGGGCTGAGCGAGAAGCCGATGTTTGGTGGGCTGGTCTGGCTGCTCGATGGCCACATGCTTTGTGGCGCTCGCGACGTGGGGCTGATGGTGCGGCTGGGCAAGGACAATGATGCATGGGCCCTAGAACTGGACGACGTCGCGCCGATGATCATGTCTGGCCGGCAGATGAGCGGCTGGGTGCGGGCGGGGCTCGATACCTGCGCCGATGACGACTTGCGGCGGCAGCTGCTCGAGGCGGCAGTGGCGTTTGTGCGGACACTGCCGCCGAAATTGTAACTCTCCCAAGCTCGCCCAAGACCTCATGGTGAGCTTGTCGAACCACGAGGTCGCCTGCCGAGGTGCCACGACCTCGTCCTTCGACAGGCTCAGGATGAGGTCTACTGGAAACGCAGCCATGCCCACACCCAATCCCCGCCACCCCAACTTCCCCATTCCCGGCGGCCCTGAATTGCGCGCCAAAGGGTGGCGGCAGGAGGCGTTGCTGCGGCTGCTCGAGAATGTGTTGAGCGTGGGGGAGAACCCCGATGAGTTGATCGTTTATGCCGCGCTCGGCAAGGCGGCGCGCAATTGGGCGAGCCATAAGGCGATTGTCGAAACTCTGCTGAAAATGGATGAGGATCAGACGCTGATCATCCAGTCGGGCAAGCCGATTGGGTTGCTGAAAACCCACGCCAAAGCGCCGCTGGTGATCATGGCCAATTGCAACATTGTGGGGCAATGGGCCAAGGCTGAGGTGTTCTATGAGCTGGAAAAGAAGGGGCTGATCTGCTGGGGCGGACTGACGGCGGGGGCCTGGCAATATATTGGCAGCCAGGGCGTCATCCAGGGCACCTATGAGATTTTCATGCGCATTGCCGAGAACCGGTTTGGCGGCGATCTGGCCGGACGGTTCATTCTGACGGCGGGGCTGGGCGGCATGGGCGGGGCGCAGCCCCTGGCCGGGCGCATGGCGGGGGCCGCCATTCTCTGTGTGGACATCGATGCTGAACGCGCAAAAAAGCGGAAGGAAATCGGCTATCTCGAAGAGATTGCGCCGGACCTGGATACGGCGCTGGCGATGATCGACAAGGCGGTGGCGGAGAAGCGAGCGACCTCGATTGGGCTGGTCGGCAATGCGGCCGAGATTTACCCGGAGATCGCGCGGCGGGGCATCGTGCCCGATATCGTGACGGATCAGACCTCGGCGCATGACCTAGTCTATGGCTATGTGCCTAAGGGGATGTCGCTGGAGGAGGTCAAGCGCCTGCGGGTCGAGGGGCCGGGGCAACTGATGGCGGCGAGCCGGGCTTCGATTGTCGATCATGTGCGGGCCATGCTGGCGTTTCAGGCGGCCGGCAGCGAAGTGTTCGACAATGGCAATCTGATCCGCACCCATGCCAAGGCGGGCGGGGTGGAAAATGCCTTCGATATCAAGATTTTCACCGAGGCCTATCTGCGGCCGCTGTTCGCGCGGGCCATCGGGCCATTCCGCTGGATGGCGCTGTCGGGCGACCCCGAGGACATTCGGAAGATCGACGACAAGCTGCTCGAAATGTTCCCCGACAACAGAATCGTGACCAATTGGATCGCGCTGGCGCGCCAGCATGTGCCGTTCGAGGGGTTGCCGGCGCGCATTGCCTGGCTGGGCCATGGCGAGCGGACGGCGCTGGCGCGGGCGGTCAATGCCATGGTAGCCGATGGCACGCTGGCCGGGCCGGTAGCGTTCAGCCGCGATCATCTGGATGCGGGGGCGATGGCGCATCCCAATATCATGACCGAGCGGATGAAGGATGGCTCGGACGCTATCGCCGATTGGCCGCTGCTGGATGCGATGCTGTTGTGTTCGTCCATGGCCGATCTGGTCGTGGTGCATTCGGGTGGCGGGGGCTATGCGGGATACATGACTTCGGCGGGGGTGACCGTGGTGGCCGATGGCACGCCGGGCGGCGATGAGCGACTGGAGCATGCGCTGACCAATGACACTGCGCTGGGTGTGATGCGCTATGCCGATGCGGGGTACGAGGAGAGCTTTGCCGAGATTGCGGCCAAGGGGATTGGGCATATTGCGGTGGGTAGATGAGGGCCAGCTTGAGGGCGAAAGCGATCTCGGTTTGCGAAGACAAGATCGCCAAGAAGGGGCCGGGCGTTGGCCTCTCGTTCTATGCATTTTTTGCCAATCGGAACGATGATCCGCAACTGCTGATGGAGGCCGCCGAGTGGTGGATCAAAACCCACGCTCTGGATCACTTCGAGAAAGCCGTGAAGATTCGGGAGATGATCAAGGCAGGGCTTTGAGGGTTAGCTCCGATGACATCGTGGTGGGGAGGGCGCGGGGTCCATTATTGCCAAAGCCACCGCGCCTTCCTCGGGCTTGACCCGAGGATCGCTCGCCACAAGTGCCGTGTTGGGAGTGGCCCTCGGGTCAGGCCCGAGGGAGATGCGGTGGGTGGTGAGAGGATGTGCTCAAGCCGGGGCTTTTTGGGCCCAGGTTGCGATTTCGGTGGCGGCCTCGGTTGGAGAGAGGCCAGTTACGTCGAGACGTAGCAGGTTGGCTTCGTCGGTACCTGCCAGGGGCTGAGCGCCTGCATGGTTTCGGCGTGCCATGTCCGCGTCTTGTGGCTTCCTCTTCGCACCACGGCCCGGTGCCTCGATACGGCGGATGTTTTCGTCCAGATCGCAGTGAACGTGAACAACGAGCAGTGGTGGCCGCTCATGGCCAAGCCGCACGATCCGCTGCCATTCTGCGTCGCCCCAGTCGCTACTGCCGGCGAGGACTGTCGTGAGCACAACGGGAACTTCGGCCGGCAACGCTCGGATCAGGTCATGCGCGATCGCTTCGATCTTTTCAATCGTCTCCATGAATTCCGGCGATTTGAACTCTGTTAAGGCGAAGGCGATGTTGTAGACACTGTGAATGTCGAGCAGGCGGCCGGAAATCATCGATGTGAGTTCCCGGCCGATAGTGAGTTTTCCGACGCCCGGATAACCGTTCAGGACGATGATCATGGCGTGATCTGCCTCACACCTCGTTCCGCCAGCTGAACTGCGGTGAATAGCCCAACAGGCGTTTGGCCTTCTCGATGCTCAGCAATGTGCTGTTGGTGGCGATATTGCCCTTTTGCTCCACATTGGGGAACACTTCGGCCAGGAGCGACATGTTGGAGCGGCTCATGACAGTGTCGGCATTGGCGATGATGAAGGCTTCAAAGCCGGTGAAATCGGCCTGGATGGAGCGGCGGACGGCCTGGGCGCCGTCGCGGGCGTCGATATAGCCCCATAGATTCCATTTGCGGCTGCGCGGATCGGCGTCGAATTTGGGGAAGGCCTTGTAGTCTTCCGGATACATGACGTTGGAGAAGCGCAGGCCGACCATGCGCAGCGACGGGTCCCAGCGGCAATATTGGGCGGCCATGGTTTCGTCGAGCAGCTTGCCCAGTGAATAGGCGCTTTCCGGGCGCGGGAAATAGTCTTCATCGACCGGGGCATAGGGCGGGGGTGTGTCGAAGGGCAGGCCCAGCACGGTTTCGCTGGAGGCAAACACCACATTCTTGATGTCGGCCAGGCGGCAGGCCTCGAACACATTGTAGCTGGTGGTGACGTTGTTGGCGAAGGTGCGGGCATTGGCGGCCAGGCCCGGCGCGGGAATGGCGGCCAGATGCACCACGGCGTCGAACGGCCCCTTGCGCTCGTCCACCCCGCCCAGAATGGCGGCGGCGACTTCGCCGAAATTGGTGAGGTCGATCCGAACCATCGGGCAGATTGGCTCGGACAGCGCCTGCTGGTCGATATTGAGCACCTCATAGCCATGCGCCACCAGATCGCGCAGCACGGCGCGACCCAATTTGCCGCTGCCGCCGGTTACCAGAACCTTGGTCATTGATTGCTCTCCTATTTTGTTGCGCCAAGTCTGGCACGCCGCGCCAGCGCCGCCAAGATGAACACTTTCTGAATGGCTGACTCAGGCGCGGTTCAAAGCGATGGCGGCATAGTCCTCGATAACAAGCAATTCTGTCGAGGGACGACGCAGATGAACAAGAATCAGGAAAAGGTTTTGGTCGCCGCGCTCTGTGGCCTGGTGATCACCGCCGCGGGCGCTTTCGCCGTGCAGCCCGCCATGGCTGCCGGCTATCAGGTCGACCAATTGGCCAAGGTGAGCGGCGTCGCTCATTGGGACCAGCTCAATGTGCGCAAATGGCCGGCTTCCTATTCCCAGCAGGTTGGCGCCTTCGAGCCCGGCAGCCATGTCTGGGTCGAGCGCTGTATAAAGGCCAAGGCCGGCGCCGATTGGTGTCTGGTCGATTCCCAGGACACGCGCGGCTGGGTGAATTCGAAATTCCTCACCGTGGTCCACGACTGGGACATCTGATTTCCCAAAGTTTTCGTGCCTGCCTCCTACCCATGCCATGTTGACTTTTCCGGTCCTGCGCTGTTCGTGAAGACAGCCTGGACCGGAGTTTTTTGTGATGGACGCCAATCCCATTCTTGCCGAGACCGTACGTGGCAACTGGGTCGAAAACCGGTTCCGCGGCGCCTATGCAGTGGTCGATGCCAGTGGCAAAATCATCGCCTCGGCGGGCGATATCGAGCGGGCGATCTTTCCGCGCTCGGCCATCAAATCCATGCAGGCACTGCCGATTTTTGCGCGCCATGCCGAGGAAAAGTTCCACCACACCAGTGAAGAACTGGCGCTGGCCTGTGCCTCGCACCATGGCGAGGATGATCATGTGGCGACGGCCAGCGGGCTGTTGAGCCGGCTGGGGCTTTCGGTCGCCGATCTGGAATGTGGGGCACATGCGCCGACCAATCCTGCGGCGCGCGATGCCTTGCGGGCAGCGGGGGCGGACCCGAGTGCGCTGCACAATAATTGCTCGGGCAAGCATTCGGGCATGCTGAGCGTGGCTTTGGCCATGGGCGTGCCGACCGCGGGCTATGTCGGGCGCGGGCATGCGGTGCAAAAGGCGGTGCGGGCGGCTGTCGAGGCGGTGATCGGAGAGGAGCTGACCGAAGATAAATGTGGCACGGATGGCTGTTCCATCCCCACTTTCGCGGCACCGCTACGGGCTTTTGCCTATGGCTTTGCGCGCATGGCGACGGGCGAGGGACTATCGCCGGAACTTGGCTTGGCGGCGCGGCGGCTGTTTGATGCAGCGACGGCGCATCCGCATCTGGTAGCGGGAACGGGGCATGCCGATACGCTGATCATGGCGGCGTTCAACGGCCGCGTGATGCAGAAGATCGGCGCCGAAGGCGTGCAATGCGGCGCCATCCGCGACAAGGGCTGGGGCTATGCCATCAAATGCGACGATGGCAATCCGGCAGCGTCGCAGGCCATGCTGGCGGGGCTGCTGTTGAAATTTGCCGAGCCGGATGCGGGGCAGAAGGCGGTGCTAGAGAAGTTTGCCGGGCAGGTGATCAAAAGCGTGCGCGGGGCAGATGTCGGAGTGCTGCGGACGCTGGTCGCTTAACTCTGCGGCGTGTTCCCCACTGTCACGCTGCCGACGGTAACATTGGCAAAGCGATTGGCATTGGTGATGAGGTCGGGTTCGACGATGTCGCGCCAAGCCATGCCGACAACGGCGTGGTCGCGGGCGTTGGAAATGAGATTGTTGGCGATGTGGACCGGGCCGGCGCCGTCGACCACGCTGACGGCGATGCCGATATTGGCGGTGGAAACCACATTGCCCGAAATCATCACATTGCGCAGGAAGGGGCCGTAGCCGGCGGAAATGGCGACGCCGGGCACGTTCTGGACGGTGTTGCCGGTGACGGCAGCGTCGGCCTGGGCCGCGATGCCATAGGGGCGGGTGTCGGGATTGACCAGTGAAAGCGGGGTGATGTTGCGCACGATATTGCCGCTGCACACGGCGAGCTGGCCGCCGCTATCCAGATTGGTCATGGAAATGCCGCCGGCGGCGCCATCCACGATATTGTTGGCGATGACCGAGCCGGAGAATCCGAACTCGGAGAAGATGGCGACCTCGCCGGAGCGCAGGCACATATTGCCCGAGACCTGGCTATTATTGGTAGCGTTGAGGCGAATGGCGGAGAAGGCGCAATCGGCGATGTGGTTATCGGCCACGATCACCTCGTCGGCCCGGAACACATTGATGCCATTGCCGTTCTGGCCATTGCCGCCGCCGCGCCAATCGACCTTGGCGATGCGGTTGCCGGTGATGATGGAGCCATCGGCGCCAGAGGCGCTGCGCCAGATGCGGATGCCGGCATTGCCGCAGTCGCTGATGGAATTGCCGGTAATCAGCAGGCCGCGGCTGTCCATGGCGTGAATGGCGGCGTCGGCATGGCGGGCGAAATTGCAATTGGTGACGGTGACGCCCGAATCGGTGATGCGCAACGCGCTGGCGGGGCTGTTCGCAAAGCTGCAACGCTCGAGGGTGATGGCATGGCTGCCGGTAATGTCGAGCAGGGCGTCGCCGTCGATCGTGCCGGTATTGCGGGCATCAAAGCCGATATCGCGCAGCACGAGGTTCGATACATTGCGCGCCTGGGCAATGCGGCCGCCATTCCAGGTTGTGAGCTGGGTGGCGCCGGGCACGCCCTCAATGCTCAGCTGGCCGGGCAATTGTAGATCGCGCACAAAAATCGCACCGGCGGGCAGGAGCAACGTGGCGCCCTGGGCGGCTGCGGCATCGAGCGCGGCCTGCATGGCCTTGCTCTGGTCATCGGGCAGGGCGGCAATGACGCCGAAATTCTCGGCATTGAGCGGGGCCGCGGCGTGGGCGGCGGTGACCGCAAGGCTGGCCATGCCAATGCCGGCCAGCGCCTGACGACGGTTGAGCAATGAAATCCCGGCCATGCGCTATCCCCCCACTTGATGGGGTCAAAGTACAGGAGGGCGGCCGACGGGGCGAAGCGTTTCCCAAGTTATGATTATCAGCCTTTGGCTTGTCCGCGTGCGCGGCGGGCGGCTATAAGGCTTGGGAACATGAAGGGGATGCGACATGCTGCTCGACGACAAGATTTATCTCGGCCAAAGCACGCATCCCGAATATCTGGCGCTCAAATACGGCAACCGGCATGGCCTGGTGACCGGCGCAACCGGCACCGGCAAGACGGTGACACTGCAGGTGATGGCCGAGGGGTTTTCGGCAGCGGGCGTTCCGGTGTTTGCCGCTGACATCAAGGGCGATCTATCCGGCGTCGGCAAAATGGGCAAGGCGCAGGGCTGGCAGACCGAGCGGGCCGCGGCTATCGGCTTCACCGATTACAAGGACGATGTGTTCCCGGTGATCTTCTGGGACCTGTTCGGCCGACAGGGTCATCCGATTCGTGCCACCATTTCGGAGATGGGCGCGCTGCTGCTCAGCCGCATGCTGGAACTGAACGATACGCAGGAAGGCGTGCTCAACATCGCCTTCAAGGTGGCCGATGATGAAGGGCTGCTGCTGCTCGACCTGAAGGATTTGCGCGCGTTGCTGGTCGACCTGCAAGAGCGGGCCAAGGAAATCTCGACCCGCTATGGCAATGTTTCGACGGCCTCCATTGGCTCGATCCAGCGCGCTTTGCTGGTGCTGGAACAGCAGGGGGCAGAGAATTTCTTCGGCGAACGGGCGCTCGATATCCAGGACCTGATGCGGACCGACCGCGATGGCAAGGGCTTCATTTCGATCCTGGCGGCGGACGAGCTGATGCGGGCGCCGCGCCTTTACGCCACCTTCCTGTTGTGGATGCTGAGCGAACTGTTCGAGGCGCTGCCGGAAGTTGGCGATCCGGCCAAGCCCAAGCTGGTGTTCTTTTTCGACGAAGCGCATCTGCTGTTCGACGATGCCCCCAAGGTGCTGGTCGACAAGGTCGAGCAGGTGGTGCGGCTGGTGCGCTCCAAGGGCGTTGGCGTCTATTTCGTGACGCAGAATCCGGTCGACATTCCCGAGACCGTGCTGGCGCAATTGTCCAACCGCGTACAGCACGCGCTGCGCGCCTATACGCCGCGCGAGCAGAAGGCGGTGCGCGTGGCGGCCGACACGTTCCGGCCCAATCCCGATTTTTCGACGGCCGAAGTGATCACCCAATTGGGTATTGGCGAGGCGCTGGTGTCGCTGCTGGAAGACAAGGGCGTGCCCTCCATGGTGGGGCGCACACTGATCCGGCCGCCTTCGGCGCAGGTCGGGCCGTTGCTGCCCGAGGAGCGTCGCGCCATCATCGCCAATTCGCCGGTAGCCGGGCTGTACGACACCGTGATCGACCGCGACTCGGCATTTGAGGTGCTGGCGCGCAAAGCACAGGAAAAGCAGCAGGCCGAGGAACAGCAGCGGGTGCAGGACGAGCGGGCCAAGGTGGAACGCACCTACCAGGAGCCCAAGGCGACGCGTGCCTCGAGCCGGCAATCGCCGGCCGAAGCGGCGATGAATTCGCTGGCGCGCACGGTGGCCAATCGACTGGGGAACGCGCTGGTGCGCGGCATTCTCGGCGGCCTCAAGCGCGGCCGTTGATTATGAACGATATTGCTGCCGCCGCGCCGGTTCTGGCGGTCTTCGCCTCGGACAAGGGGCCGGGCGACGCTGAACGCGCCAGCCTGATGAGCCAGACGGGCACCTATTTCGCCCGGCGCGGGGCGAGCATCATTTGCCTGGTTGAAAAGGGCGTCATCCCGGTGCCGCTGATCACGGCGGCCCGCGCTGCGGGTGGCACAGTGCAGTTAATTGCTGACGCCAGCATCGTCTTGCCCTCGGCCTTGGCCGGGGTGGCGATGGAGGTGATCGCTGAACCTGCGGAGCGTATTGGCCGGGTGGCACAATTGGCGGATGCGCTGGTGGCGTTGCCGGGATCGCTGGCCTCGGTGTCAAACCTGTTCGGCGTGTGGACGGCGGCGCGGGCGCTGGGGCGGAATTGCCCGGTGGTCATGCTCAACCGGCACAAGGCCTATGAGGTGATGCGCGGCTACGCCGCCGATGTGCTGTCACCGGGCCTGCCTGGGCATGACCGGGTGGTGCAGTTTGCCGATTCAGTCGAGGATTTGTGGAGCCGGGTGAGCCGGTTGGTGGAGCGGTAGGGGCGCTCATCCGCCCTTCGTTCAACCCCGCACCTCCTGAGGGCGAGGTCGTAGCACTCAAGCCTCCACTCACTCGACCTCGTGGTTCGACTGGCTCACCATGACCTCTTGGGGGAGTTCGTGCTAGTTCAGCCCTCAAGTCCCGGATGCTGGGGTTTGCGGCGGTCGGGGAAGAGGGGAATAACGTTGTCGGTGGAGCGGCGGGTTGGTACCGGACGTGGCACGACGGTGGCAATGCGGTTGCGGCGGTCGGGGCCGCGATAGCCGCCCAGGATCCCCACGACGCTGCGATTGCGCAGGCGTGACTGGACGCGCTGCAACAGGTGGCGCGGCGACATCGGTTTGATGATGACTTCGTCAATGCCGGCGCTGATGGCCTGATGGCGCATGGGCGGGGTAATGGTGCGGGTCAGCGCGATGACCGGCACGTCGCGGGAAACCAGGGCCGTGTTGAGGCGGATAGCCTCGACCATTTCATAGGCCGGGCGGCCTTCGCGGTCGAAATCGCAGACCAGAATATCGACGGGCGCCAGATGCATATAGGCGAGCAGGGCCGCTTCATTATCAAACTGGCGGACTTTGAGGCGCGTGTCGCCGGCGACCACCATGCTCAACAGTGAGGAGAGCGCGGTATTCGCAGCGATGATGGCAACGACTTTTACCGGCTCAGTCACGCAGTAAACCCCAAAGTTAACAATCCGTTAACATGCGGCAACGTGGAGCGGTAGGGGCCGGTTCCAAAATGGGATAATTCGTAGGGGGAAATCCACAGGCATGAAAAAGCCCGCCGGCGCGGTGCGCGGCGGGCTTTTGCCTTGAAGAGGCTTACTTGGCTTCTTCGAACATCAGTTCGACATGTTCCCAATTGACCAGATTGTCGAACCAGGCCTCGAGATATTTCGGGCGGGCATTGCGGTAATCGATGTAATAGGAGTGCTCCCACACATCCACGCCCAGCAGCGGATGGCCGCCATGGACCAGCGGGCTTTCCCCATTCGGGGTCTTGGTGACTTCGAGCTTGCCGTTCTTGAGCGCGAGCCAGGCCCAGCCGGAGCCGAACTGGGTGGTGCCGGCGGCGATGAAATCGGCACGGAACTTGTCAAAGCCGCCCAGGTCGGAATCGATTGCCGCCTGCAGCTTGCCCGGCAGCTTGTTGCCACCGCCATTGGGCTTCATCCAGTTCCAGAAATGCACGTGGTTGTAATGCTGGCCGGCATTGTTGAAGAGGCCGGCATTCTTGCCATAGGCCTCCTTGACGATGTCCTCGAGCGGCAGGATTTCGAGACCCGAGCCCTCAAGCAGCTTTTCGCCATTGGTGACATAGGCCTGGTGGTGCTTGTCGTGGTGGAACTCAAGCGTTTCGGCCGACATGTAGGGGCCCAGTGCATCATAGGCATAGGGCAGGGACGGCAGAGTAAACTTGGTGGACATGAAGGCCTCCGTTTTCTTTTGGGGATTAGACGCTGAGGTAGGTTCGAGGAATGTATAAGCCGATTATGACGCCACAACAATCAGTTGGCAGGGAAACTGCCTTCCAATCCAACCGCATTCAGCGCAAAAGCATAGCACTCGGCGGTTTCCTTGAGACGATCGAAACGACCAGAAGCGCCGCCATGGCCGGCGCCCATATTGGTCTTGAGGTATAATGGGGCATTGCCCGTCTTGGTTGCGCGTAGCTTGGCCACCCATTTGGCGGGTTCCCAATAGGTGACGCGCGGATCGGTCAGGCCCGCCAGTGCAAAGATCGGCGGATAGTCGTGTGCGGCGACCTGTTCATAGGGCGCATAGGCGGCGATGCGAGCATAGTCGGCGGCCGATGCCAGCGGATTGCCCCATTCGGGCCACTCGGGCGGAGTGAGCGGCAGGGTTTCGTCCAGCATGGTATTGAGCACGTCGACAAACGGCACCTGCGCGAGAATGCCGCCCCATAGGTCGGGCCGCAGGTTCGCGATGGCGCCCATCAGCATGCCACCGGCCGACCCGCCTTGGGCGACGATGCGCCCCTTGGACGTATAGCCCCTTTCGATCAGCATTTCGGCCGCGGCGATGAAATCGGTAAACGTGTTGGTCTTGTTCTCGCGGCGGCCGCCGACATACCAGCGATAGCCCTTTTCCATGCCGCCGCGAATATGCGCCGTGGCATGGATGAAGCCGCGATCGACCAGTGAGAGCGCCGAAATCGAGAAGGATGACGGCATGGACATGCCATAAGCACCGTAGCCGTAAAGCAAAGCCGGGGCGGAACCATCGAGCTTGGTGCCCTTGCGATAGAGCACAGTGACGGGCACCTGCTCGCCATCGGGCGCGGTGGCGAAGAGGCGGCGGGTTTCGTAATCGTCCGGGTTGTGGCCGGAGGGCACTTCCTGCTCCTTGAGCAGGGTGCGGGCGCCGGTGTCGAGGTCCACATCGAAGGTGCGCGAGGGCGTGGTGGGCGAGGCATAGGTGAGGCGGAACACCGAAGTGTCGAACTCGTAGCCGACCGACATGCCCAGCGAATAGGCCTCCTCGTCGAATTTGACGGTCTCTTCCTTGTGGCTGCGCAGGTCGCGCACCACGATGCGCGGCAGGCCCTCGTGGCGTTCGAGGCGCAGCAAATGGTTCTTGATCACGATGGTGTCGAGAATCAGCACGCCCTGTTCATGGGGGATGAGATCGGTCCAGTTGTCAGCGCCGGGATTGTCCACGGGCGCGGTGACGACCTTGAAGTCTTCGGCGCCGTCGGCATTGGTGCGGATGTAGAGCAGGCCATCGCGCTCCTCGATGTCATATTCCCGGTCGGTGACACGCGGGGCAACGAGACGCGGTTCGCCGCCCAATTCGGCATCGATCAGCCAGCATTCGCTGGTCTGGTGGTCATGGGCATCGATGACGATGAATTTGTCGGACTGGGTGCGGCCAACGCCGACGAAAAAGCCGGGGTCTTTTTCTTCGAAGATGATCGGGTCGCTGGCCTGATCGGTGCCGATAGTGTGGAGGCGCACTCGGTAGGGGCGGTGATTGTCGTCATATTCGGTGTAGTAGAGCGCGCTGGAATCGTTGCTCCAAACATAGGAGCCGGCGGTTTCCTTGATGATCTCGGCGCTGTCCACCCTGGTATCGAGATCGCGGATGACGATGTCATAATATTCCGAGCCGGCGCGGTCGGCGGCCCAGGCGAGATAGCGGTGCGAGCGATCATGCTCGGCGCCGGCAAAGCCGAAATAACCGTCGCCCGCTTCCACATTGCAATCGAGCAGAATGGTCTCTTCGCCGCCATTGCGCGGGGTGCGCACGATCAGCGGATATTGCTTGCCCTCGAGCATGCGCGAATTGTAGGCGAAGGGGCCATCGGGGGAGGCAATGCCGCTGTCATCTTCTTTGATGCGGCCGCGGATTTCCTTGTAGATCACCTCCTGCAGGGCCGCAGTCGGCTTGCCGAATTCGCTCTCGTAGAAGCTGTTTTCGGCGTCGAGATAAGCGCGGATTTCCGGGTCCAGCGTCTCGGGCTTCTGCATCACTTCCTGCCAGTTGAGCGCGCGCAGCCAATGATAGGGATCGTCGCGGCGATCATTGTGATGGGTCGCGAAGTGGGGCTTCTTGGCGGCAACGGGCGGCGTGAGCTTGGTCATGGGCAGGTCCGGTTGGGAGGCGGGCGGAGACTAGTGCGTTGTGACGCTGGCGGGTAGGGGGAGATGTAGGTTCGATTGCGGCGAATGCGAGGGCACGCTTTCCCCAGAAGTCGGACACCTGTGAACCGGTTTAGCTTGTGACGTCCGACTCATTCGCTAAGGTCTGGCCTGGACATCGCCAACACAGAATCGCGCGGAGGGCCGGGGCTTGGAATTGAATGCGGGCATAGCGCTGGTGGCAATTGCGCCCTTTATTGCCGCCCTGCTGGCGCCGCTGCTGCATCGCGTTGCGGCGCCCATTCTCGGCTGGTTGCTTGCTTTGGTGCCAGCCGCTATTTTTGTGTTTCTGCTGCAATTCCTCGGTGCGGTTGCTGATGGGCAAACCGTCGCCACGGCAATCGATTGGGTACCGGCCTATGGGCTCAAGCTGTCGTTTCTCATCGATGGACTGAGCCTGACCTTTGCGCTGACCATTTCCGGCGTCGGTGCGCTGATCGCGCTCTACGCGCCCGCCTATCTCAAAGGCCATGTGCATCTGGGCCGGTTCATGGGGTTCATGCTGGCCTTTATGGGCGCCATGCTGGGGCTGGTGCTGGCCGATAGCATGCTGGCGCTGTTTGGTTTTTGGGAGCTGACTTCGGTCACGTCCTTCCTGCTGATCGGGTTCGATCACAGCCGGCAGGCGGCGCGGCGGGCGGCAATCCAGGCGCTGGTGATCACCAATATTGGCGGCATGGCGCTGCTGGCCGGGGCCATTCTGGTGCGGCAGCTTTCGGGCAGCTGGGAAGTTTCGGCGCTGGGGAGTCTGGCGGGCGAGCCGCTTTACGGGCTGGTGCTGGCGTGTTTCCTCCTCGCCGCCTTCACCAAATCGGCGCAGGTGCCGTTCCATTTCTGGTTGCCCAATGCCATGGAGGCGCCGACGCCGGTTTCGGCGTTTCTGCATTCTGCGACCATGGTGCAGGCCGGTGTGTATCTTTTGGCGCGACTGTCGCCGGCTTTGGGCGGCACTGCGGCCTGGAGCACGATCCTGCTGGTGTTTGGCGGGGCTACGCTGCTCTGGGGGGCGCTGGCGGCGCTGCGGCAGACCGATCTCAAGCAGATGCTGGCGCAAACCACGATTGCCTCGCTCGGGCTCTTGGTGATGCTGATCGGGCTGGGCAGTGAGACGGCGACGGCGGCCGTGATCGTCTATTTCGTGGCGCATGCCTTCTACAAAGCGGCGCTCTTTATGGTGGTAGGTGCCATCGACCATGAGACGGGCACACGCAATATCACCGCGCTTGGCGGGTTGGCCGATCGCATGCCGCTGACCTTTATCGGCGCGGCTTTGGCGGCTTTGTCCATGTTCGGCCTGCCGTTTACGCTGGGCTTTTTCGCCAAGGAAGAAATGTATGCCGGGCTGAGTGACGGACCGTGGCAGGATATTTTTGCTTTGGCCGTGCTGGTGGCGGGCAATGTGCTGCTGGGCGCGGTGGGCCTGCTGGTAGCGATCAAGCCGTTCCTCGGAGCGGAAGTGACGACGCCAAAAGCGGCCCATGAAGCCCCGATTGCCATGCTGACCGGGCCGCTGGTGCTGGGCGCGGCCGGCGTTGTTGCGGCGGTAATGACCGATTGGTTCGGCCATTCGGTGCTGGAGCCGGGGGCGACGGCGATCATGGGCGCGCCGGTGCCGAGCCATCTGACGCTGCTGATCAATCCGGCGAGTATTGCGCTGTGGCTGTCGGTTCTGACCTGGGCTCTGGCCGTGCTGGTCTATCAGCAGGCGGCGACGATCCGCACCCTGCTGCGGCGGGCAAGTTCCGCGCTGTGGACGGCCGATCAGGTATTCGATGGGGTCATGTTCGGACTGATCCGCTTTGCCGGAGCGGTGACGCGGGCGCTGCATCATGGGCGGCTGGAGCTTTATCTGGTGACGGTGTTTGCCATGCTGGCGCTGGCCCTGTTTGTGCCGTTGCTGGCGCTGGGCGGGATCGATGCGCTGCTGCCGCTGTCCGACCTGGGAGATTGGTCGGCGCGGCTGGCCTGGCCAGATTTGCGGCCCTATGAATGGGCGGTGGCGCTGCTGGCCGTCGTGGGGCTCGGCGCGGTGCTGGTGGCACGCAACCGGCTGGTGGCCATCGTTTCGCTGGGCATTCAGGGAACGGCGGTGGCGCTGATCTTCCTGCTGTTTGGCGCGCCCGATCTGGCCTTTACCCAATTCATGGTCGAAGTGCTGTCGGTGGTGATCCTGGCGCTGGTTATGACGCGGCTGCGCCTCGACGAGCGCGATCATCGGCCGTTCGAAGATCTGGCGCGCGACGGCACCCTGGCGCTGGTCTGCGGCGCCGGGGTGAGCCTGGCGCTGATGGTGGTGCTCTCGGGCACGCTCGATACGCGGCTCAGCGATTTCTTCACCGCCACCAGCGTGCCCATCGCGCATGGTGCCAATATCGTCAATGTTATCCTGGTCGACTATCGCGGCTTTGATACGCTGGGTGAAATCTCGGTGGTGATGGGGGCGGGCCTTGCCATCCTCGCACTGCTGCGGCGCAAGAAGGCTGCGCCGACCAAGCCTGCACGGGCGCGGAAGGCGGCATCATGAACACGGTGATTTTCCGCACCATCGCGCCGCTGATCGTGGCGATCATGCTGATGTTCTCGGTCTATGTCTGCCTGCGCGGGCATAACGAGCCGGGCGGCGGCTTTATCGGCGGGTTGATCGCAGCCTCCGCCCTGGCAATCTGGGGCATGGCGGCGGGGGTCGAGACAGCACGCAAGGCGCTGCGGGTCGATCCGCTGGCGCTGGCGGGGGCAGGGGTGTTCGCGGCGGCTTTGTCCGGGCTGGCCTCGGCCTTTACCGGCTCGCCCTTCATGACCAGTATCTGGCTCTATCTCGATCTGGGCGACACGACTGTCCCGCTTTCGACGCCGATGATTTTCGATATCGGGGTCTATTTCGTAGTGTTGGGCACCATCACCTCGATCGCGCTGGCTCTGCAAAGCGGGGAGGAGAGCTGATGGATTATGCACTGGCCGTACTCGTCGGCTTGTTTATTGCGCTGGGCGTCTATCTGCTGCTGTCGCGCTCGATCATCCGCATGCTGCTGGGCGTGACCATTTTCGGCAATGGCGTGAACCTGTTGATCTTCACCGCCGGGCGGCTGACGCGGGAAGTGGCGCCGATTGTGCCGGGCGGGCTCGACCACCCGGCCGGACCGATTGCCAATCCGCTGCCGCAGGCGCTGATCCTGACGGCTATCGTCATCGGCTTCGCCATGTTCAGCTTTTTGCTGGTTCTGGCCTATCGCGCCTATCAGGGGCTCGATGCCGACAATACCGACACGATGCGCTTGGCCGAGCCCGAAGACGCGCCGCGCCCGCCGCTGAGTTATTGAGATGGATCATTTGGCCCTCCCCCCAGCAATGATCGAGGCGCCGACGGCGCTGGCCGATTGGGTCATCGTGCTGCCGCTGGTGCTGGCGCTGCTGGGTGCGGCATTGCTGCTGATGCTGCGGCAGATCCGGCACGTGCCGGCGCTGATTGCCGGTCTGGTGGTCATCGCCATTATTGCCTGTGAGGTGGCGCTGCTGCAGCGCATCGCGGTCGAGGGGCCGCTGAGCATGACCATGGGCAAGTGGCTGCCGCCCTTTGGCATCAGCTTTACCGCCGATATCTTTGGCGCGGCCTTTGCGCTGGCGGCGGCTTTCGTAACGCTGATCGTCATCATCTATGCCGAGGGCGAGCGCGGGCCCGATGAGCTCGGCGATGGCTTTCATGCGCTGGTATTGCTGCTGTTGGCGGGTGTCACCGGGGCATTTCTGACCGGCGATCTGTTCAATCTCTATGTGTGGTTCGAGGTGATGCTGATCGCCTCCTTCGGGCTGATCGTCACCGGCGGGCGGCCGTTGCAGCTCGATGGCGCGGTGAAATATGGCTTCCTCAATTTCCTCGCGACCACGCTGTTCCTGCTGTCGCTGGGGCTGCTCTATGGGCTGCTCGGCACGCTCAATATGGCCGACATTATCGGCAAGGCGACATCGGCCAATCCGGCGGCGCTGACCGGTATCGCTGCGCTATTGCTGCTGGCTTTCGGCATGAAGGCGGCGGCGTTCCCGCTCAATGCCTGGCTGCCGGCCTCGTATCACACGCCGCCGGCGGTGATCTCGGCGCTGTTTGCCGGGCTGCTCACCAAGGTGGGGGTCTATGCGCTGCTGCGGGCGCTGGTGCAGCTTTTGCCGGCGAGCCGGGATCTTCTGGAACCGGTGCTGCTGCTGGTCGCCATCGTGACGCTGCTGATTGCCCCACTGGGGGCGATTGCCGAAACCAACCTGCGCCGGGCCATCGGCTTTCTGGTGATCGGGGGCATCGGGGCGGTGCTGGCGGGTATCGCGCTGTCCACCCAGACGGGTGTCGCGGGCGCGGCGCTTTATGTGTTCCATGCCATCCTGACCATGACGGCGCTGTATCTCGTCGCCGGGCTGATCGAGCGGCGCACGGGGCAGCGCGATACGCGGCTCATGGGCGGACTTTACGCCGCCAGCACGCCACTTTCGGTGCTGTTCCTGGTGCTGGTGCTGGCGACTGCCGGCGTGCCGCCTTTCCTCGGCTTCTGGCCGAAACTGCTGCTGCTCGATGCCGGGGTGCAGCAGGCACAGGCGGGGAACTGGGCCGATGGCGTCCTGGTACTGGCGCTGCTGGCCAATGCCGTACTGACGCTGATCGCCGGCTCGCGGCTCTGGGCGCACATCTTCTGGCGCTCGGGCGTGGAGGGGGCCTCCGAACATGAGATCGTGACATTGCACCAGCCGGGCGCGCGCGACCAATGGCTGGGGCTGGGTGCGAGCGTCCTGCTCACGGCGCTGATCGTGCTGGTCGGGCTGTGGCCGAACCTGTTGTTTGAAGGCGCCCGCACCGGGGCGGCCGATCTGGTCGATCCGTCGCGCTACATCGCGGCGGTTGGCTTGGCGGAGGCGACGCCATGAGCCCGGCCATCATCGTTATCGTCCTGGCGCTGGGCTGGGCCGCCGTCACCGGCAATTTCTCCGGGCTGAACCTGGTGTTTGGTGGCGCCATCGGGGCCATTGCCGTCCTGCTGTTGCGCAGCGCCTTCGCGCCGCCCCGCGCCTTGCGCAAATTGCGGCGAGTCACTTCGCTGGCACTGCTGTTTCTCTATGAGTTGGTGCTCAGCGCCATCCGCGTGGCTGTTGTCGTGGTGACGCCAGATCTCAAATCGGCACTGCGGCCGGCCATCGTCGCGGTGCCGTTGACCGTCACATCGGATGCGGAAATTACCCTGCTCGCCAATCTGATCACACTGACGCCGGGCACGCTGAGCGTGGATGTGTCGGACGATCGCAGCGTGCTTTACGTGCATGTGCTGACGCTCTCTTCCCGCGAGGCGCTGATTGCCGATATTGCCAGAGGCTTCGAGACCAAGGTCAAGGAGGTGTTCGCATGAGCGCAACCGTGCTTTCTGTCGTGACCATGATCGCCCTGGTCATTCTGGCATTGGCGCTGCTGCTGTCGGTGGTGCGCGTCATCATCGGGCCGAGCCTGCCGGATCGGGTACTGGCGCTTGATTTATTGACAGTGTCGGCCATGGGCTTTGTCGGCACCATCGCTATCCGCACCGGGCTGACGCTGTACCTCGATATCGCCATTGCCCTGGCGCTTTTGGGGTTTCTCGCAACGGTGGGCTTTGCCCGCTACATACTGTCGCGGCAGAGGCCGGTCAGCGGCTCCGGCGGGGAGGGCCAGCCATGATCGCTGATGTGCTGATTTATCTGGGCTGCGCCGCATTGCTGGCAGGCGCAATATTCACGCTGCTCGCGGCCATCGGCGTGTTACGGCTGCCTGACCTTTATATGCGCATGCACGCGGCATCCAAGGCGGGTGCGGTGGGCGGCGGATTGATTTTGTTTGCCGTGGCATTGGTTTGCTTCGACGCGGCGGTGGCGTTGCGGGCAATAATCGGCGTTGGATTTCTGCTGCTGACCACGCCGGTTTCGGCGCACCTTTTGGCGCGGGCAAGTCATCGCACTGGCTATCGGGCCGACAAATTGATGGAAATCGACGAGCTCAAGTCTAAAAGTGGCCAAAGTTTGATGTGATCATTTTACATCATTGTTGTGGTGGCAATGTTGTGGACGTTGGGTTGCGTGTGGCAATAAACGGCACTAGAAATGAAGGATGGCGGCGACCTAGCTTGTTGCTGCCCAATAAAAATAATGAAAGGTTGAACTATGAGCGACAATACCGGAACGGCGGCCGGTTTTGAGAGCGATCTGATCGAACTCAGCACCGAGATCGTCTCTGCCTATGTAAGTCATAACGCTGTGAGCCCGACTGATCTGCCCAAGCTGATCGCCGAAGTTCATGGCGCCCTGCGTGCTCTTCAGAACAACGAAGTACCCGTTGCCGTTGAAGAACTCAAGCCTGCTGTACCCGTGCGCAAGTCTGTTGCGGCCGATTACATCATCTGCCTCGAAGATGGCAAGAAATTCAAGTCTTTGAAGCGTCATCTTCGCACCCACTACAATCTCTCACCGGAAGAATACCGCGAGAAGTGGGGCCTGCCGGCCGATTACCCAATGGTTGCTCCGAATTACTCGGCAACCCGCTCGAAGCTGGCTAAGGATAACGGCCTGGGCCGCAAGGCTGCTTAAGCAGCCGGCGCGCTACGATCCGCCGCGTCCTCGGCAACAGGACGGTGGCGCAACGCAAATGTTCAACGGCCGCTCAGGCAGCGTGTGGCCGTGAGAAGTTGGTTTTGACGACACTCGTTGGAACGTTGAGGTTTCCGACCTCAGACGGAGTTTGATTCGGCTGCAAGGCCGAGCGGATTTCGGGACGAACACTGAAACAAAAAAGGGTCGCGCAGATGATGCGCGGCCCTTTTTGGGCTTTTGGGGGCTAGTGGCGATTTTTCTCATGTTGAATGAACGCCGCCGTGCACCGCAATCGCTCATCCACCAATGAACTCGTTTCTGGATAGCGTCCGCCACTTGCTTGCCAGCCGGTATAAATTGGTATTAGCGTGTCTAGATTGGTATTGTCCGAGCAGACTCACCTGGCAGCGAGCGCGTATGACCGATTTGCTTGTGAACCTTTATTCCCGGCGTCTCGGCGAGCTTGCCGCGCGCGTTGGCGATGTCGAGGCCAGCATCCGTGTCGCGCTGCCGCCTGAGCAGCATATCGTCACCGACTGGGTGCGTACCAATTTCAGCGCTTATTGGGCCAGCGAAGTCGCCGTCGCCATGGCGCATCAGCCGCTTGGCTGCCTGATCGCCACTATTGACGGCACGCTGGTGGGCTTTGCCTGCTATGACGCGACGGCCCGAGGCTTTTTCGGGCCGACGGGCGTGCATGAAACTATGCGCGGCAGGAAGCTCGGGCTGGCGCTACTCTATCACAGCCTGATCGCGATGAAGGCGCAGGGCTATGCCTATGCGATCATCGGCTCGGCGGGGCCGATGGATTTTTACACCAATGCGGTGGGCGCCGTGCCGATCGCTGCCGACAAGGAAGACATTTATCAGGGCCTGTTGCGGATCAAACCCGCTGCCGGAGCCTGACACACTCATGGGAAAGATCTGATGGCCAGCACACCGCTCGCTCTGTTCGTCGGCATGCCGGGGCTGGAATTATCCGCCGATGAGGTGGCGTTTTTTCGCGAAACCAACCCCTATGGGCTGTTCCTGTTCCGGCGCAATCTGGACAATCCGGAGCAGGCCAAGCGGCTTACGGCACAATTCCGCGAGGCGGTGGGCCGGGACGACGCGGCGGTGTTTATCGACCAGGAAGGCGGGCGGGTGCAGCGGCTCGACAATGGGCGCTGGCCGTCGTTCCGCAGCTTCGGTGCCTTTGGCGCGCTGGCGCAGAAGGATTTCGAGCTGGCCAAAAGGGCGCTGCGGCTATCGAGCCAGGCCATGGGCGCGATGATGGCAGAGCTGAATATCGACAGCGGCTGCACGCCGGTAGTCGATATGGCGCTCAAGGGCATGCATGAAGTGATCGGGCAGCGCGCATTCGGTGCCGATACCGACATGATCGTCGCATTGGGCCGCGAGGTGATCGCGGGCATGCTCGAGACCGGGGAAATCCCGGTGATGAAGCATATTCCCGGCTACGGACGGGTGACCGTCGATCCGCATTTCGCCTGTCCCGTCGTCGATGCTTCGCTTGAGGACCTGATGGCGACCGATTTTGTACCCTTCATCCAGCTCAAGGACACGCCCTGGGCCATGGTGGCGCATCTGATCTTCACGGCCTTTGATGCGGAGCGGCCAGCTTCGGTGTCGCCGGTCGTGTGCGAACTGATCCGCAATGAACTCGATTATGACGGGGTGCTGATCACCGATTGCCTGAGCATGGAGGCACTGAGCGGCACCTGGTCGGAGCGGGTGACCCGGGCGCTTGACGCCGGCTACGACATTGCGTTGCACAGCCAGGGCGACCTGGCCGCGAGCCAGGCTGCGGCACGCGCCGCGCGGCCGCTCAGCGAGGCAAGTCTCAAGCGCATTGCCGCCGGCAATGCCAAGCGGGGGAATTTGCGGGTCGACGTGCGGGCGCTGCACGCGGAGGTAGAAGACATCTTCGCTGCTAACGGCATCGCCTAGCGGCATGCGTGGGAGGGCGGCTCGATCGATGGTCAACAACCATGTGTGCAGGGGCTTGCCCCCCGGGTGTTTCGCTTGCTGGCGCGGGCTCTACTCCAATAGACTTCGCATCTGGGGGCGGTGGTCCTCTTCGTCCTGTGGCCTGGGCCGCATCATCCAGGGATAGATAAATGAGTTTCTTGCTGCGGCGCCTCGCTTTCTACCTCGCCGCCTTCATCGCGGCGGCCACCATCAATTTCTTCCTGCCGCGGGTGATGCCCGGCGACCCCATTCAGATGATGTTCGCCAGTGCCGGTTCGGAACTGTCGTTGGAAAATCTCAACGCGCTCAAGCTCACCTTCGGCTTCATCGAAGCCCCGCTGTGGCAGCAATATCTGACCTATCTGCAGAGTGTGTTCACCGGCGATCTGGGCGTATCGATCAAATATTTCCCGCTGCCGGTTACCGAATTGCTGGCGCGGGCGCTGATCTGGACCGTGGGGCTGATGGGGCTGGCCACCATCCTGAGCTTCACCTGCGGCACTTTGTTGGGGGCGCTGGCGGCGTGGCGGCGGGGTAGCCGGCTCGATACGTTCATTTCGATGAGCGCGATCTTTTCGAGCTCGGTTCCGGCCGTGGTCATCTCGCTCGTCATGCTGTTCATCTTCGGCTACCAACTGGGCTGGTTTCCCAGTGGCTATGCGGCCGATCCCATGCTCGATCCGGCCTTTTCGGCGCAGTATATCGGCAGCGTCCTCCGCCATGGCACGCTGCCCATGCTGACCCTGTTCATCGTGCTGGTCGGCGGCTTTGCCGTGACCATGCGCAACAATATGATCAACCTGTTGGGCGAGGATTACATCGTCATGGGCCGGGCCAAGGGGCTGGGCGAAAGTCGGGTCATGCTGTGGTATGCGGCGCGAAATGCGCTATTGCCGACCTTCAGTGCCTTGGCCATTTCCATCGGCACGGTGCTGGGCGGTTCGTTGGTAACCGAGGTGGTGTTCAACTATCCCGGGCTCGGCAATGTGCTCTATCAGGCGATCCTGGCGCGGGACTATCCGGTGATCCAGGGGCAATTGCTGATCATGACCGGCGCCATGCTGGTTTCCAATTTCATCGTCGATCTGAGCTATGTGCTGCTCGATCCGCGCCTGAGAAAGGCCTGAGCCATGCAGCAACTCCTCTCGGGCCTGCTCCGTAACCGCAAGGCCGTAATCGGCGCGGTCATCCTGCTGTTGATCATCATCGCAGCCTTTGCCGCGCCGCTGCTGAGCCAATATTCGCCCACCGCGCGGGTGGGGCGGCCGCATCAGCCGCCATCGCTCGAGCATTGGCTGGGCACGACACGCGTGGGCCGCGATGTGTTCACCCAGCTGATCTATGGTGCGCGGACTTCGCTGGCTGTCGGCTTTGGCGCCGGGTTGATGATCACCCTCATTGGCACGGTGCTGGGCATCATCGCCGGCTATAAAGGCGGGGTGATCGACGAGGTCATCAACTTCTTCACCAATATGGTGCTGGTCGTGCCAAACCTGCCGCTGCTGCTGGTGCTGGCCGCCTTTATCGGGCAGGCGAGCCCGCTGGTGATTGCCGTTATTCTGGGGCTGACCTCCTGGGCCTGGGGTGTGCGGGTGACCCGGGCGGAAACGCTGTCGATCCGGCAGAAGGATTTCATCAAATCGGCCGAAATGCTGGGCGAGCCATCCTGGCGCATCATGGCGTTCGAGATTTTTCCCAATCTCATTTCCATCGTGGGGATCAATTTCATCGGCAGCGTCATCTTCGCGGTGATCGCCGAGGCGACGCTGGAATTCCTGGGGCTGGGCGATCCCAATACCGTGTCCTGGGGGATCATGCTCTACAACGCCCAGAACGCTTCGGCGCTGTCGGTCGGGGCGTGGTGGGATCTGCTCTCGCCCTGTATCGCGCTGGCATTGCTCGGGCTAAGCTTGGCGCTGATCAACTTTGCCATCGACGAAATCGCCAATCCGCGGCTGCGCACGGGCGGGCGGCTGGGGCGGTGGGCAGCGCTGGTGCAGGCCGGGGAGGGGCGGCTATGAGCGTGCCCGTCCTCTCGGTCAAAAACCTCACCATCGACTATATCGGCGACGAGACCGATTTTCGCGCCGTGGATGATGTGAGCTTCGATATCGGGCCGGGCGAGTTCTTCGGGCTCGCCGGAGAATCAGGCTGCGGCAAGAGCACGATCGCTTTTGCCATCAGCCGGCTGCATCGCCCGCCGGCGCTGATCCGCTCGGGGCAGATTCTGCTGCAGGGACGCAATGTGCTCGATCTCGACAAGGAGCAATTGCGCAAGTTTCGCTGGAGCGAAGTGGCCATGGTGTTCCAGAGCGCCATGAACTCGCTCAATCCGGTGCTAACTATCGAGACGCAATTCTACGATGTGCTGCACACTCATCTCGGCATGAACCGCGCGCAGGCGCGCGAGCGGGCGGCCGAGCTGCTCACATTGGTCGATATTTCGGTCGACCGGCTCAAATCCTATCCGCATCAATGCTCGGGCGGCATGCGGCAGCGCATCGTCATTGCCATCTGCCTGGCGCTCAATCCCAAACTGCTGATCATGGATGAGCCGACGACTGCGCTCGACGTGGTGGTGCAGCGCGAAATCCTGCAGCGCATCGACAAGCTGCGGGGCGAGCTTGGGTTTTCCGTGTTGTTCATCACCCATGACCTCGGGTTGATGGTGCAGGTGTGTGACCGGATCGGAGTGATGCTGGAAGGCAAGCTGGTCGAGGTCAATGGCGCGCATGACATCTATACCGCGCCCCAGCACGACTATACCCGCAAGCTCTGGGCTTCGATGCCCCGGCTGCATGGCGAGCAGATCAGGCAGGGCGCCCAGCAATGATTGACCAAAACCCCGTCCTCGCACTCGACAATGTCTCCAAGGTATTCGGCAAGGGCGACACATCCGTCTATGCCGCGCGCTCGGTGTCCTTCGCGCTGAGGGCCGGCCGCACATTGGCGCTGGTAGGCGAATCGGGCAGTGGCAAGACTACCTGCGCCCGGCTGATCATGCGCGAATACCAGCCCGATCAGGGACAATTGCTGTTCCGGGGTGCGCCGGTAACCCATTCGATGGCTGCCTATCGTCGGGCGGTGCAGATGATTTTTCAGGACCCGTTTTCGGCGCTCAATCCGGCGCACACGGTGCACTATCATCTGGAGCGGCCGTTGCGGCTGCACCAGAAGGGGCTGAGCACGGCGCAGCGCAAGGCGGCCGTGGCGGAATTGCTGGAGCGGGTCAAGCTCGACCCAGCCCTGATGGCGTCCAAGTTTCCGCACGAACTCTCTGGCGGTCAGCGCCAGCGCATCAGTATTGCGCGGGCTCTGGCGGTGGGGCCGGAGGTCATCGTGGCCGATGAGCCGACCTCCATGCTGGACGTCTCGGTGCGGCTGGGCATTTTGAATCTGCTGAACGAGATGAAGCGCTCGCTCGGGCTGGCGCTGCTCTACATCACCCACGATATCGCCACGGCCCGCTACGTGGCCGAGGACATTATCGTGATGTATGCCGGCCAGATCGTGGAATGGGGGCCGACGGAAAGCGTGCTGAACGATCCCCAGCATGCCTATACGCGGCTGCTGCTGTCGGCGGTGCCGGACCCGGACATACGGTTCGCCCAATCGCAGTACAATGCCGAGATGGCGGATGTAGACAATATCCGGCGGTTATCCGCCGCGCCGCAGCCGGTGGTGAGCGAAGTCGGGCCGGGGCATTTCATTCGGCCGATTGCGGGGTAGGGCCCCCGATCCACACCCTCTCCCCTCGACGGAGGAGCTGGGCCAGTGAGTGCCCACGCCAATAAGCCCGTCTACACATCTACTTATTCGACTTATCCCCGGCTGGCTTTCTGCGTTGCAATATGTAGGAATAAATTCCTTGATTGCAATGGAGGCCGAGGGTGCATCCTACTTATCAACCAATCGCGACGGTGGTGCAAGGCCAGCCTGGCATAGGTCATGCCTGGGCGTGTGACGATGTCGCGGCCTTGGTCGCGCGCGAAAAAAATGTGCCTATGCGGTTGCTTATGCATGCGTCACGCTGTCGAGCCTCGGCAGCGCGGGCGCGGCAGCTGGCCATGTATCTCGCCCATGTCATGCTGGGGCGCAGCCTAAGCGAGGTGGGAGATGCGTTCGGGCGAGATAGGACAACAGTCTCATATGCCTGTACGTTGATCGAAGATCTGCGCGAAGACCCCGAGTTCGATGCCTTCGTTACGCGGCTCGAACAGGTGATCGGCGAGCAGCATGCCCAGCCTTTGTGGGAGCCACGCCATGCCGGCCACTGAGCAGAGTGACGACGCGGTGCTGGCCCGGCTGGCGGTCAGCAAGGAGGCCGATGGCAGCCCGTTCCTGGCGCCGCACCATGTGGCGGCGGGCAAGCGGCTGGCGCAATTGGTGGAGCGCTCGCGGCTCAGCCCGCGCATCACTATGAGCTATGACGCCAGCCGGATTGGCCGCAGCGGCGGGAATGGCGTGGGCGATGCATCAGATTCGGCGGCGGATGCGCGCCAGCGGCTGAATAGGATGGCGTCGCTGCTGCCGACGGATTGTTGGGGTGTGGTGTTCGATGTCTGCGGGCTGGGCAAGGGCTTGCAACTGATCGAGACCGAACGGCGCTGGCCGCGGCGCAGCGCCAAGCTGGTGCTGCGGATTGGGCTGGAGCAATTGGCAGGGATTATGGGGCTGTCAGCCGGTGCTGAGGGGCCGGCTGGGGGCAGGCAGACGGGCTGGCTGGAAACACGGTTGCCGCTGATTGCGGAAACGGCGCCTTAGCTCAGCGCCTTCCCCTCGGCCCGAATGCGATTGACCATGGCGACCAGGCCATTGGAGCGCTGGGTGGTCAGGTGTTCGCGAAGGCCCAGTTTGTCGAACAGGGCGATGGCGTCGGTTTCGACAATGTCCTGGGCCGGGCGACCGGAATAGAGGGCGAGCAATACGGCGACGAGGCCCTGCACGATCATGGCGTCGCTTTCACCACGATAGGTGAGAATGGTCTGGCCATCGCGCTGGGCCGTCTGAGCCGCCAGCCACACTTGCGAGACGCAGCCATGCACCTTGTTTTCCGGCGAGCGTTCCTCGTCGGTCAGCTTGGGCAGGGCCTGGCCCAGTTCGATGATATAGCGATAGCGGTCTTCCCAATCGTCGAGGAAAGACAGGTTTTCGGCAATGTCCTGGAAGGCTTGGGGCTCGGTCATGGGCTGTATCTAGTTCATGCCAGCCCGCTTTTCCACACCCGCGGGCGCAAGAAAAAGCCGCAAGCACGGGGCAACGCGCCTGCGGCAGGGGCCAGGGTCGCTGGAGGAAACTCGCTTGGGCAAGCGAGGCGACCCTGAATTGGCGGAAGAGCGCCCTTCTGGACGCTCTTAACCGGCCCGGTCCGGCCGAGGCCTGGGAAAGGGGACCGGGCTGGCGATCGGCGTCTCATGCATGGGGGTGCCGATCGCGGAACTGGATTGCATGGCGGCCGACAACACGGCCTTGCCGCCAATGCATTGCAGCGTGTCGCATTCAATGTTCTGGACCTGCTCGGCGACCACTTGGGTGCCGGCGGCGACAGCCTGGCTGGACAGGCTATTGGCGGCATCGGCGAAATCGACGCCGGGCTTGATCACCATATAAGCGACGGTCAGCCAGAAAATGGATCGAACCAGAAACATTGCCAGATATTCCGTATTTGCTGGCGGGCTATTGCTGCCCTCGTCACCAAAGCTAGCCGGCACTGTTTAAACTGTGCTGGGACATTTCGATAAAATTTGAATCAAATTGGCTGCCCTCGCTAAAGATGGGCAACGCCTTGTTTACGCTATTCCTCAAAACCCGCCTTTCTGCGGTCCGACGCCTCCCCGAAGGCATCGCGCTTAAGGTCGTCTTAGCTCTTGAGCGCGCAGGTTGGGACCAACAAGACCTGAACCCATTCAGGCAGATAAGACGCGTTTCATGTCTTGTCCTGGTATGCCCCGGCGGCGTCATAGTGTGAGTAAAAACTGTATGCGTAGCCTGTTCTCTTTTGGCGAAAGCAAAGAGATGAAACCGGCCGTTGCCGGCTCCGGGCATCGGCCCGAAGTGCTGCGCCGCAAGACGCTGGCCAATAATGCACGGCTGGCCATTGCCGCCTCCGGCCTGCTCATGCCTTTCGCAATCTATTGCGTGGTCACCGGCGCGCTGCTGCCTTTCGTGCTGGCGTCCATGGGCCTTGCTGGCGGCATGCTGACGCTGTCGCTGCACCAGCGCCAGCTGTTCGATGAAGCCGCGGCCGGGCAGGTGGTCACCATTATGGCCATGGGCTTGCTGCTGACCTTGGCCGATACGCGCTTTGGCGATGTTGGCCTGGCTGTTGCATCCATGGGACCCATTCTGGCCTCGCTCGTCGCCCGCCATCCGCTGCGGCGCCAGGCGTGGTGGCTATTGGCAGCCATCGCTGGTCTCGCTGCCATTGCGTCACTGTTCGGAATTTCCGCAATTCCGGTGTCCAACGATGTGCTGACGCCCACGTCCCTGCTGGTTTTTCTGGTCGCTGTCGGCCTTGTCGGGCATACGGCCAACCGCATCAACGCGGCCTATGAAGTCTATGACAAGGCGCAGGTTACCGCCTACCGGCACCTGATCGAGCATGTGCAGGATGCAGTTATCCGGTTTTCCGGAACGGGCGAAGTGCTGCTGGCCTCGCGCTCGTCCGAGCAGCTGTTTGGCTGCCGGCGCTATGAATTGACCGGAACAGGCCTGGGCGAGCGCGTGCATGTGCTCGACCGCCCCGCCTATCTCAGCGCCTTCGCCGATGCCAACCTGGCTGGCCGCACCCGCATGATCGAGCTGCGTATGCGCCAGGATGATCCTGCGGGTGCGACCAAGCTGCCGCGCTTCATCTGGGTCGAGATCAGTTTTTCGCCCGTGCTCGAATCACAGGGAGATGGTTCGCGCTTTGAAGTCGTGGCGCTCTATCGCGATGTCACCGGCCGCAAGGATGGCGAGACGGCCATGGCCGAGGCGCGCCGGGTTGCCGAGGAATCCTCGGATGCCAAATCGCGGTTCCTCGCCACCATCGGGCACGAGTTGCGCACTCCGCTCAATGCAGTGGTTGGGTTCTCCGAAATGATGACCTCGGGCATTGGCGGGGAGCTCTCGCCGACCCATCGCGAATATGCCGGGCTCATTCACCAGAGTGGCAAGCATCTGCTCGAAGTGGTGCGCATGCTGCTCGACATGTCCAGGATCGAGGCGGGCAAGTTTGAATTGCAGGCCGAACCATTCCATGTCGAAGGGCTGATCGAGCCCTGCTTCAGCATGGTCGAGCAACTGGCCAAGGAACGTCAGGTGACCCTGGCCGCCGAGATCGGCAAGGGCCTGCCCATGCTGGTGGCGGACGAGCGCGCCTGTCGGCAGATCATGCTCAACCTGCTGTCCAACGCCATCAAGTTCAGCAATCGTGGTGGCACTGTCACCGTGTCGCTCAAGCGGCAGGGGCAGAGCCTCAATCTATCGGTCAGCGACAGGGGTATCGGCATGGCACCCGAATCGCTGCAGCGCATTGGCGAGCCGTTCTTCCAGGCGCAGGACGGGCTGTCGCGCCAATATGAGGGCACGGGGCTGGGTCTTTCCATCGTCAAGGGCCTGGTGGACTTGCATGACGGCACATTGCGGGCCATGTCTGAGATTGGCGCGGGGACAACCGTCACTGTTTTGCTGCCTATAAACGGTCCAGCAATAAAGACGGAGGAAACTGCGATCGTGACACCCCTCCATAAAGAGCCGCCCGCCGCTCCCATCAGTTCATGGCACGACGAAAAAAGAAAAGCGCAATGACGGCAACGACACTTTCCCGCCTGCCACTGCTGGCGGGCAGCGCCGTTGCGACCTATCTGGGTCGCGCCGGCCTCTGGACCTTCTCGCGCTATATGCGCGCGCCGCTCGCCTCCACCGGCCTATTGGCCATGGTGACGATGACCGCGCTTGCCGCCAGCAACGCCCTCTATTTCCAAACGGTGCGCCACCCTGCGCCGCTATTCACCCCCTCGCTGGGTGTGGCTGAAATCGTGCCCACCCCTGTCGCCGTGCCGACCAATGCGCCCACGATTGCGCCGACACCAATGCAGCAGAGCGTGGTGGCGACGCCGGTGACCAATGAGACGACGGGCAGCGTCACCCCGGTGTCGCAACCGATTCCCGATGTGCCGGTGGGCAACAAGGATGCTTTCCAGGTGCAGAAGAAGCTGACCGAACTGGGTCTCTTCGATGGCGCTGTCGATGGCTATTACGGCCCGCGCACTGCGCAGGCCATTCGCGCCTTCGAAGAACGCAATGGCATGGTGCCGACCGGCGCGCTGAGCCGCGAAGTGGTGGATGCCATTCTGCGCGCCGATGCTGCAGGCATGGTGCCGGTGCAGCGCCAGGCCGTGGCCGCTCCCGCACCGCAGCCGGTGACGCCGCCGGCGCCCGTGCAGCAAGTGGCTGTGCAACAGGCTCCTGTCCCGGTCCAACCAGTGACGCAACCGGATCGTGTCGTCGCCCAATTGCCGCCGCTGTCGCCGATCGATGATGCGGTGGACACGGTGGGTAATGCTGCCGCGCAGACGATCGATTCTATCGTTGCCGCAGTCGATGGCCGCCCGGCCGGAGCATCGAGCCAGCCTATTCCCGCCTTGCCGATGATGCCCGTCAGCCAGCCGATGCCGGCGCCGGTACAGGTAGCTTCGCTTGAGCCCATGGCTGCCCCCCGGCCGGTCACTGCTGTCGTGCAGCCGCAGGCGGCGCCCGCGCAAGCGACCGCTCCTCTGCAGCCGGCTAATGACACCCAGTTGATCAGCCAGATCCAGCGCGGGCTGGCGAGCCTGGGCTTCTATCATGCCCCTATCGACGGCAAGCCAGGCGAGTCCACGGCCAAGGCGATCCGCGAGTTCGAGAATTTTCACAGCTATCGGGTGACCGGGCAGGTGAACCCCGATCTCGTCGGGCTGCTGCGGGACGCCGGCGCGACCATCTGATGGCTGCGCTCCGCAGCGATCTCTGGTGCAGCGCCTTTGTGCGTCGCCACAATGATCTGGGCAATATGTGCGTTGTGTCGCGGCGGGGTGATCCCGTTGCCGGGCAGGTCTTCATCGAGGTGGATCATCTCGATGGTGCGGTGAGCCTGTTCACCCCCGCGCCGATGGTGGGGCGCGAAGGCAATGATGCGGCCCTGGTGTTCCAGCGCCGCTTTCGCCGTGTCGAGCCCGCCAAGGTGCGCGAGCGTATTCAGCAGGAAATCAAGTTCGATCCCGATCTGTGGGTGCTCAGCCTCGATCTGCGGGGCGAGGACCCGGGGATAGAATTGGACGCGGGCTCAAAGCTCTAGCCGGCCCGGCGCAGGCCGATGCGGGCCAGGGCTTCGATGGCCTGGTCGACCACTGGATTGTGCGCGGCGGCCGGCGTGCGGCGGCTGGCTTCGCTGAAGGGCTTGTATTCGGGCTTGTTGAGCTCGAGCAGGTTCACCTCGCCGCGCCAGGCGCTCATCAGATAGGCCATGGATTCGGGCGTGACATTGCCGAACAGGGTGGCGAAATCGGCCAGGGCCTGGGAGCGTTCGCCATCGTGACTGGTGGCGTGGATCAGCACTTTAAGGCCGTCATAGGCCGAGCAGCCGAAGGCGCGCAGGATGACGAAGAGCGAGGCGCCGGAGACGTCATGGGCGATCTGGCCGCAGCGCACTTCATCGAGCCCGGTGATCTGGCTGAGCAGGCGCGTGACTTCGGGGCGGCGGTTTTCGGAGAAGAGCTTCATCAGCGCCTTAGTGAGATCGGCGCTCGCGACGGTAAGCTGTTCGATGGTCTTGCTGATCGGGGCGATGGGCGTGCCGCGGTGGGCGAAGGCCTGGATGACCTTGATCCGGTCAGTGTCGGATAGATCAAAAAAGGCCGGGGCTAATAGGGCGGCGTCGAAATCGCTGCGCTTGGCCAGTGATTCGGCGACCACGTGGTCCATCTGGGCGGAGCGGGCGAGGGCGCTGAGATAGGCGCCGCGCGGCTGGATGGCGGTGTTGGCGGCGAGGGCCCGATAGACCTTGCGTGAGTTCAACTGGAACAGCTTGGCCAGCACCACATTGGACAGGTCCGGGCGGGTGGCAATGATTGCGGCGGCGGGGATATCCTGGCGGGCAATGACTTCGAGCGCCGTCTGGTCGGACAGTTCCGCAGCCGATTGCAGGAAGCCGTTGAGGTCTTCCCCGATATTCTCGACGACGAGGCGCTCGAGCATTGGCGACAGCATTTCCGCGCGTCCCAGGATGGCGGCGCCCTTGGCGCGGGCCTGGGGAGCGGCCGTGGGGAACAGGCGGCTCGCCAGGGCCTCGAACTGTTCCATTTCGGGAGGCGTGGGCTTGCCGCGGCGGGTATAAGCGTCGCAGGCCGCGATCAGCAGCGTGTTGGTCCGGTCGATGCCACCGGTTTCGATGAGCAGCTGAAATGTTTCGTAGGGCTGAAAGCCAAGCATATCCGGGACCATCGACTCGCGTTCGCATCACATTCGATGCGCGGTCACTTTTGCGGCGAATTCGTTAGCGGACTGTTAACCTTGACGATCTCTTAATGCGCAGGCGTGAAAAGATTCACGCGGGGACGGACAGACCGAGCGGCGTCGCCTGTCCGATGGTCCTTTTGAGGC
This sequence comes from Devosia sp. ZW T5_3, assembly GCF_044987315.1. Taxonomy (NCBI): domain Bacteria; kingdom Pseudomonadati; phylum Pseudomonadota; class Alphaproteobacteria; order Hyphomicrobiales; family Devosiaceae; genus Devosia; species Devosia sp. ZW T5_3. The sequence goes on along the minus strand of NZ_JBJDRE010000023.1, from coordinate 16,500 downwards.
TGCCTCCGGTAGGGACGGAGGGGCGAACTGGCTGGAGGCCGGCTTGGGTAAGCTCGTCAAATTTAATCTGCGTGAAACAGCGCCGAAATCCGCAACGAGGCTGAGCGGTGGTGCGCAGATCTTCATCTTTACCGGGGTGCGTTATGAGCGGGGGACAAATGCTGTGCCGAGCAAGCGGCTTGCCCCCTCGCGGCCAAAGCGTAAGCGTGGCTGACATTTTGGGAGTGGCACTGCGGGCCGCTGGTTCGATCGCGCTGGCGGGACTGTTGGTGGCTTGCACCGGTGGCGCACGGCCGGTTGGCGATTTCGGCCGGGCGGCGCCCAGCTTTACCCATGACACGGCCATGCCGGCGGTGGGCGGATGGCTGGCGCGGCAGCGCAAGGAACCCTATTCGGATTTCAACCAGACCGACCAGGAAGGGGAGATGCATAATCGCGTCTGGCGGTTCCTGATCGCGGCCCATGCCAAGGACTGGTTCTATGACACGGCGGTCGAGTGGCAGCGTACCCGCATCCTGCCCGAGGTGGACCGCAATTTCTCGGTGGACCGCTACTATAACTGGCTTCGGACTACCCAGTATGAATCCTCGCGGGTGCGCTACTCGACAGTGGGGCGGCATATCGCGGCCGATCTCGACACGGTGCCGGGCACGTTCAAATCGATCTGCGAAGTGGTCGAGGTGGATCGGCAGCGGGCAATCGCGCTGGCCAATCTGAGCGGGCTGGGACCGGCCGAAGCGCGCAATGTGGCCAATCGCAAGGCCGAGAACGACATTCACATCGCCTGGTTCGTGCGGGCGCTGAATTATCGCTACCAGTCCTACAATTATGCGTTGGACCATCTGCTGGTGGAAACGCCGCATGAGCAATCGCTGGCGGTGGACGAAGCGCTGCGGCGCATGTCGGGCTATGTCGACCGGGCAAACCGGCGCGATTTCTGCGGCGATGGCGGGGCGGGTATGCGGCGTAGTGATGTTGTCATACCGTCACGTTACGAGACCCAGGTGATCGACCGGGAAATCGTGCTGCCCAAATAGCGCGGCCTGCCAGATGGGACCTGCATGAACGAAGTGACACCAGCCCGTCAGGGCAATCCCGGCGAAGTTTTTTTGGCTTTTCTCAAGCTGGGGCTGACCTCGTTCGGTGGGCCGATTGCCCATCTCGGCTATTTTCGCGACGAACTGGTCACCCGCCGCCGCTGGATCGACGAGCAGGGCTATGGCGATCTCGTCGCCCTGTGCCAGTTCCTGCCGGGGCCGGCTTCGAGCCAGGTCGGCTTTGCGCTGGGGCTATGGCGTGGCGGACCGCTCGGTGCGCTGGCGGCCTGGACGGCTTTTACCCTGCCATCGGCGATCCTGTTGGTCTTGCTCGCTTTGGGGGCAGGGGCGCTGGATGGGCCGGTGGCGCAGGGCGTGCTGCATGGGCTCAAGATCGTAGCGGTTGCGGTGGTGGCACAGGCGGTTTGGGGCATGGCCCGGAGCCTGGCGCCGGACCGGCAACGGTCGGCCATCGCGGTGGGCGCTTTGGCTTTGACCATGTTGGCGGCGGGATCGATCGGTCAGGTGGCGGCGATTGGGCTTGGTGTCGTGGCCGGGCTAGTGTGGTGCCGGGGCGAATTGGCGGCGACGCATTCCACGGTTTCGTTTGGGATCAGCAAGCGGTTTGGCGCGGCGATGCTGGTGCTGTTTGGTGTGTTGCTGTTCGGGCTGCCGCTATTGGCCAATGTGGTGGGATCGCAGGGACTCAATCTGTTCGATGCCTTTTATCGGGCAGGATCGCTGGTATTTGGTGGCGGGCATGTGGTGTTGCCGCTGCTCGATGCCGAAGTGGTCGGCAAAGGCTGGGTGGCCAAGGATCAGTTTTTGGTGGGCTATGGGGCAGCGCAGGCTGTGCCGGGGCCGTTGTTTACATTCGCCGCGTTTTTGGGTGCGGTGAGTGGGCCGGTGCCCAATGGGGTGCTGGGGGCGGCGATTGCGCTGGTAGCGGTGTTTTTGCCGGGGTTTTTGCTGCTGGTTGGGGTGCTGCCATTCTGGGATGGGTTGCGGGCGCGGCCTCTGGCGCAGGCGGGGATGCGTGGGGCCAATGCGGCTGTGGTGGGGATTTTGGGAGCGGCGTTGTATGACCCGGTTTGGGTGAGCGCGATTGTTCGGCCGGTTGATCTGGTGCTGGTCGTGGCGGGGTTTGTGTTGTTGGTGGTGTGGAAAGTGCCGCCGTGGATGGTGGTGGTTGGGTTGGCGGTGGCCGGCGGGGTGATGGGGGCGGGTTAGCCACTGTGTCATCCCGGCGCAGGCCGGGACCCATCTTGAGATATCACAACGCGCCGCTAGATCGCCTGATGTTCAGCCATGCGGGTCACTCATGCACCTTGCGGCTGGGGTTGCATCTCGAGATGGGCCCCGGCCTGCGCCGGGGTGACATCGTGGATGGGGGGGTGCTTACCCTCGCTCCCCCGTTCTTAGGGCGCCACGGTCGGTTCCGTGCTCGGGTTCGCCGGGGTGCCGCGCGTGCCACACTGCACATCGGCGAGTGCCTGTTCGAAGCGGGCGCGCATGGCTTGGTGGGGCGGGGCGAGGCGGACGAGGACGAAGAGCCTGTCGCTGGTCGATTCAACCACGAGCAGGCCTTCGGCGATGTCGAGTTGTTGCTGGGCGAGCAGGCGCGTCTGGGCGGCGTTGAAAATGCCGAGTTCCAGGGTCTGGCCGATGCCGTCGCGATTGGTGGTGGAATAGGTGACGATGCCGGCCTGGTTGAAAATGGCGACCGACCAGAAGGCGTCGGGCATCATGCCGCTCATATAGGCGGGGCCCTGGCTGAGGTCGACCTGACACACGGCATAGGCTAGGTCCGGATCGAGCCCCAGCGGATTGGGCTGGCCGGGTTCGACCTTGGGCAGCACCAGCATGCGATTGGTCGCGCCCAGCGCTTCGATACGGGTCCAGACAGTTTCCTTGGCGAGGGCGGGCAGGGTCAGGATCACCAATATGTGGATGATGCCGCCCAATACGGCGCCAGCCAATAGCCAGAGCAGGGTACGGATCATGCGCAATCCTCCCGCTCGATGGAGGGCATATTATTGGTGCTGCCGTTGAGGCCGGAGAAGACCGTGGTGTCGTAAAGGGTCAGCACCAGGCTGAACGGGCCGGTGCCGGTGAGTTCGAGCCAATTGCCGGGCATGAGGCGGGTGCCGACATTGAGTGTTATGGCGCCATCATTGGCGCGGGCCAAACTATCCGAGCGGATGGCGGCCTGGCCATCGGGCGCAGCGATATTGATGCCGTCGCTATCCACGGCATAGAGCGTCCAGAAGGTGGCGAGGGGCGTCGTGCCCCCCAGATGATAGGTGCAATTGCGGATGAGCGGTTCGCCGGCGCTGTCGGCGCTGGCGGCGAACTGGATGCCTTCGCTGAGGCCCAATTGCAGCGACGCGGCGCGGGCCAGGTGGGCGCGTGTATAGGGATTGGGCTGACCTGATCCGACATCGGGCCAGGCGCTCCAGGGGCCAATTTGCGCGCCGCCGAACAGGCGTCCGTCATTGAGCGCATACCAGGACAGGCCAAAGCCGATGCCCAGGGCGACTGCAATCATCAGCAGGAGGTGAATGACGAAACGCAAGGGCGGTCAGCGGCTCGAGGGGGCGGGAATCGGCATTGCGGGGTGACCTCGACGCGGGGATTGGCTGGTATGGCTATAGCAACGGGGCCGGATGGGCGAAAGGCGCGATTGGTTTACAGCCCCGCGCTCGAGCCGGGTACGGCTGCCTGGTTGTTGATCGGTGTGGCGGCGCGGAGTTCGCCCCGGAACAGGCCGGCGAGGTCGAGCAGTTTGCGGGCGGCAGCAGGGGTGAGGGTTGGCGGGCGCTGGGCGACTTCGACCTGCTCCTCGGCCGGGTCGGCCGCGGCAACCACGGTCTGGGTGGGGACGAAATCGACGCCGAAGACCGGCTTGATGTCGATATTGGTGTGGGCATAGGCCATGAATTTCTGCCAGGCGATGGCGGGCAGGGTGCCCCCGGTCAGGGTCTTGGTGGGGTGGTAATCGTCATTGCCGAACCAGACGGCGGCGACGTAATTGCCGGTAAAGCCGCAGAACCAGGCATCGCGATAGGATGAGGTCGTGCCCGATTTGCCGACGACCGGCACGCCGGGCACATCGGCACGGCGGCCGGTGCCGCCGGTGACCACGCCGCGCAGCATGGAATTCATGCCGGCCACGGTGGTTTCGCTGAGCAGGCGTTCGCGCGGCGCATTGGGATCGGCCTCGAACACCAGTTCGCCATTGAGCGTCGCCATGCGGGTAATGCCATAGGCCGGGGTTTTGAGGCCGTCATTGGCCAGCACCGCATAAGACGAGGCCATGTCCAGCACCGACACCGAGGCGACGCCCAGCGCCAGCGAGCGGGTGACGGGGTAATCGGCGCGCAGGCCCATGCGGTGGCTGAGCGCGGCAATGGGATCGCGGCCGGTCTTGATCGACAGGGTCACGGCAACGGTGTTGAGCGATTGGGCCAGGGCGCTTTGCAGGGTCACGGTGCCCTTGTAATTGCGGCCGTAATTCTGCGGGCACCAATCGCCGATGCAGACCGGGCGGTCGGTGATGGTGTCGGTCGGCTTGAGGCCAAGCTGTTCCATGGCCTCGGCATAAACGAAGACCTTGAAGGCCGAGCCGGGCTGGCGGGTGGAGACGATGGCGCGGTTGAACTGGCTTTTGCCATAGTCCGTGCCGCCCACCATGGCGCGCACGGCCCCGCCGGTATCGGTGACCACCATGGCGGCCTGCGACACATCATATTGCTCGCCATTTTCGCGCACCGTGGAGGTGACGGCCTCCTCGGCATATTTCTGTAGCGTGGTGTCGATCGTGGTGCGGACCACGAAGTTATTGGAGGCGTGACGGGTGGTTTCGATGATCTTCTTGGATTCCTCGAACGCCCAATCGAGGAAGTAATTCGGCGAATTGGCGTCGGCGGTGCGATCGACCGGGGTGGCCGGATGGCGGCGGGCGGCGGTGACCTGGCCCTCGGTGAGGAAGCCGGCGGCGACCATGTTGGAGAGCACGAGATTGGCCCGGCCGCGGGCGGCGGCGAGGTCAACGTGCGGGGCATAGCGGGTGGGGGCCTTGAACAGGCCCGACAGCATGGCGGCTTCGGCGAGGTTAATGTCCTGCACCTTCTTGCCGAAATAGTAATCGGCGGCGGCCACGACGCCGAAATTGCCGCCGCCCATATAGGCGCGGTCAAAATAGAGTTTGAGGATTTCGTCCTTGGAATAATGCCATTCGAGCCAGACGGCGAGGAAGGCCTCGATGATCTTGCGCTCGATGGTACGCTCGGAGGAGAGGAAGAGGTTTTTGGCCAGCTGCTGGGTGATCGAGGAACCGCCCTGGGTGGAGGCGTCGCCTGAGGCATTGCTCATCAGGGCGCGCAAAGTGCCGACGACGTCGATGCCGAAATGATCGTAAAAGCGGCGGTCTTCGGTCGAAAGCGTGGCCTTGATCAGGTAATCGGGCATGTCCTTGAGGGCGACGGAATCGTCCGAGCGAATGCCGCGGCGGCCGATCTCGGTGCCGAAGCGATCGAGGAACACGACGGAATAGTTTTCGGCCTTGTTATACTCGCCGGAGGCGGTGGCATCGAAGGCGGGCAGGGCGAGCGCCGTCATCAGCACCGCGCCGATGGCGCCGAATGTGAAGGCGTCGGACAAAATTTCGACGAAGAAACGTTTGATACCGGTGACGCGGAACACCGACATGATGTCCTGGAACTTGGTCCAGCCCCGGCCCAGGCCCTGCCAGAAGTCGTATAGCGAGGAATCCAGCCACGCATCGGCCGCCAGCATGGACGACTTCCTGGGCCGCTTGTCTTTCGTGTAGAACGGATCCTGCACCGCTTGGTCCCCGGCTGCGCCTCCGGCGGACAATTGTCTGGCCAAAGCGCTGAATGCAACTCAATCGCTGGAATATGATTGCCAATAATGGCGTATAAGAGCGAACCGGCAACACCATGCCGCATGTCAGGTTAAGATGGCCTTTTGGGAAGAAAAAACACTCGAGCAGATGAGCGAAGCGGAATGGGAATCCCTCTGCGACGGCTGTGGGCGCTGCTGCCTGATCAAGCTCGAGGACGAAGACACCGGCATCCTGATCACCTCGGATGTGCGCTGCAAGCTGCTGGACGGGGATAGCTGCCATTGCACCGACTATCCGGGGCGACAGGCCAAGGTGCCCGATTGCATCAAGCTGACGCCGCAGAATGTCACCGAGATCAAATGGATTCCCACCACCTGCGCCTATCGCCGCATCGCCGAAGGCAAGGGCCTGGCTTGGTGGCACCCGCTGGTGTCGGGTGATCCGCAAACGGTGGTGGATGTGGGCGTGTCGGTGTCCGGGCGGACGTTCCTCGAAACCGAAGTCGAGCCCGATACCTGGGAAGAGCACGCGGTGGACTGGCCGGAATGGGAACCGCCGGAGCAGCTTTAGACTTTCGGTAATACTTGCTTAACCATAAGTATTAACCACCGATTAACCATGTTGTGTCCTGATCATTGCTGCTGTTGTAGGTGCCCGGGACAGGCGACGATATGACCGATGTGGTGATTGCCAAGGATAGCGCGGAGCATTTCTGGGGCCGGGTGCGGACTGCGCTGGGCGCGTTGCGACCGGTGCGGCAGGAGCGGGGGCCGGCTTATGGGCAGGCAGCGATTGCCCGGCAGATCGGCATGAAGCCCAAGCTGGGCGCGCGCATCGAAGAGGAATTGACCAGGGCCTGGGAGGGTTCGGCCGAGGCCGGGGTGTCGATGAGCCTGCTGGTGATCGAGATCGACCGCTATCGCGAATATTTCGGGTGCTATGGCAAGGGCGCGACCGATGATTGCGTGATGACGGTGATGCAGACCATTGCCGATGCACTGCCGCATGATGATGACACCTGCCTGCGCATGGGGCGTGCGACGTTCGTCGTGGCGCTGCCGGATATGCCGGCGCTGATGGCGCGCACGCTGGCGCAGAAGATCAGCAAGGCTATTCGCGGGCAGGGGCTGGCGCATAAGGAAAGTCATGCTGGAACGGTGACGGTCAGCGTCGGGCTGGCGGTGACCAATCCGCAGGGCGCGTTCGACCGGACATTCTTCGAGGCTGGTGCACAGGCGCTGAAAAAGGCGCAGCGCAAGGGCATGGGGCGGCTGGAAGTGGTGGATTTGCGGCCGGCGCAGGAGCAGCGTCGCAAGGCTGCTTGATTGGGTTCACCCGCCTAATTCCAAAAATCGTGAACGTGGATGACCTTCAGCAAGGATTCCGGCCTGCGCCGGAATGACCCCGTGCGTGGGCGGCTTCTGCTCGTTCCGAGGTTGCGTCGTTGGCTTTGAGCCATTATGAGGGCCGTCCCTCGCGCCGCTGGGCGCAGTCTCCCATGATGGATGGCTCCCATGACCCTTGCTTGCGGCCTCGACTTTGGCACGTCCAATTCGACCATGGGTTTTGTCGGCGCTGATGGCGTGCCGCGCCTGCTGCCGCTCGAAGATGGCAGGCAGACCATGCCCAGCGTGCTGTTCTTCAGCTTCGAGGACAACCTGGTGCATTTCGGGCGCCAGGCGGTGGCTGAATATGTGACCGGGGGCGAGGGGCGGCTGATGCGCTCGCTCAAAAGCGTGCTGGGCACCTCGCTGATCGGGGACACCACGCGGGTCAAGGGGCGGCGCTATGACTTCATCGAAATTCTGGGCATTTTCATCGCCGAGTTGAAGCGGCGGGCCGAGACGGACCTGCTTGGACCGGTGGAAAATGTGGTCGTGGGGCGGCCGGTGCATTTCGTGGATGACGATATGGAGGCTGACCGGGCGGCGGAGGCCCAGCTTGAGGACGCCGTGCGCAAGCAGGGCTTCCAGAATATCGATTTTCAATATGAGCCGATTGCCGCCGCGCTCGATTACGAGCGGCAGGTGACGGCGGAGCGGCTGGCGCTGATCGTCGATCTTGGCGGCGGCACGTCGGACTTTTCGGTGGTGCGGGTCTCGCCGGAACGGGCGCGGTCGGTGGAGCGGGCCCGCGATATTCTGTCGACGGCGGGCGTGCATGTGGGGGGCACGGACTTTGACCGGCTGCTGTCCATGGCCAAGGTGATGCCGCAATTGGGGCTTGGCAGCGAGACCAAGGACGGCAAGCGCTACCTGCCGGTGGCGCCCTATTATGACCTCTCGACCTGGCACCGCATCAACCGGCTCTACACCGCGCAGACGCTGCGCGACTTGCGGGGCACCATGCGCGAGGCGCAGGAGGCCGAGCGGGTCGAGACCATGATCGAGCTGATCGAGGACCGACTGGGCCATCGGCTGGTAGGGGCGGTCGAGGCGGCCAAGATTGAGCTGTCGGACGCGGCGGAAACCGCGTTCCAGTTTACCGTGCGCGAGCGGCAAGTGGAAACCATCATGACGATCAATGATTTGACGCAGGCATTGGAGCATTCGGTGGCGCGCATTGAAGCGACCATTGCCGAGACCTTGCGGCGGGCCGGGGTGAGTGCGGGCGAGATCGACAGCCTGATCCTGACAGGCGGCTCGACCCAGGTGCCCGCCATTGCCAATCGGCTGCGAGCGCTGTTTCCCACGTCCGAATTGGTGCGCACCGACGTGCTGGGCAGCGTGGGGCTGGGGCTGGCGCTGGATGCGGCCCGCAAATTCGGACCTGCGCTTCCGGCATAGTTCCCATGCGGGAATGACAGGCGGCGGCCACACCTTCGCCATGCGATGAATGAAAACTGAATGAGCAGTTTGCGGCCAGTTCAGCTCCGCTCTGGCATGTGGTCGACCAACACTTCATTCCATCGCCCTGCGGACCCCTGTGGCCCGAGGCATGAACATATGTCGAGGAACAATCATGACCTTGTTCAAGACCATCGCTGCCCTGGCCATCGGACTTGCCGCACCCGCCGCTGCACAGGACCTCTCGCCGGTCGGCACCTGGCAGACCACGACCGGGGAATCGCGCTTCGTCGTCAGCTATTGCGGGGACGGCACCCAGATCTGCGCCAAGCTGACCTGGCTGCGCCGCGACGCGCGCAAGCCGGAGAACGTCGCCATGCTCAATAAGCTGGTGGTCAATGGCGCCCGACCCGCCGGCGAAAACCAATGGCGCGGCACGGTGAAATATGACGGCCAGACGGTGGACGGCTCGGTCACGCTGGTCGACGAGGACAGCATGCAATTGTCCGGCTGCATGCTGATCGCCTGCAAGAATGTGGATTTCGTTCGGCGGTAGAATTGGTGGGTTTGCTGGGGGATTTGGGCCTCGTTCCGGTTGGAGCGGGGCTTTTTGTTTGGGTGCTTTGGAAGGGAGCCGCGATCCGGTTCCCTCCCCTTGTGGGGAGGGCTAGGGTGGGGGTGCGGGCTCCACGAACTCTATGTCGGCGGAGAGATCGGAACCCCCACCCTCAATCCCTCCCCACAAGGGGGAGGGAGGCAGATCGGGGCTCTGACCTAGCCCCAACCACAATGTCATTCCCGCGAAAGCGGGAACCTCTGTTTTCTTCCTTGGTGCGGCAAACGGAGGTTCCCGCTTTCGCGGGAATGACACTGTGGGGGAAGCACATTGTGCGTAGTGAAGAGCCCCACTTATCCAACTTATCCCCGCGTCACGCTGGTCAGCTATAGTTCAGGCATGGTCGGAAAAGTGGGTCAGGCGGAGAGGCCGGCCCGGCAGCGGGGCAGCGAGATGAATGACGCGAGCTCGGATGGCGCGGCGCCGAACTGGGCGGCCATTCGCGAAGAATATGAAGGGCGCAAGTTTGTGCCGGCGACGATCTGCAAGCGCTACGGCATTACGCCGGCGCAGTTGCGGCATCGGCGGGAGGCGGAGGGCTGGATCAGTGCCCGGGCACGCATGGTGCGCCGGGAAGGGCTGATCGCCTTGATGATGAAGGTTTTGGATAAGCAGGTAAGGCGACTGGAGATGGCGGTGAACGAACCGATCGAAAAACAGGCCAATGTGCTCGGCATGTCGGTCAAGACGCTGGACAAGCTGATCGAGCTTGGCGCAGCGCAGCCCAATGTGGAGCCGGCGACCAAGAAGGACATGACCGACCTGCGCGACAAATTGGCCAAGCGCATTGACCAGTTCAAGAACCGCTGAGACGCTGGCCGAAGTTGCCGCCAAATCCGACGATGAGGTGGAGCAACACTATTACGAGTGGGACTATTGGGCGCTGGACAAGCAGCGCCCGCCGGACGGGGACTGGACCACCTGGCTGCTGCTCGGCGGGCGTGGCTCGGGCAAAACCCGTGCTGGCGCCGAATGGGTGCGGAGCCTGGCGGCCCGCAAGATCGGGCCGATTGCCCTGGTGGCCGAAACCATGACCGAGGCTATTTCCATCATGGTGCGGGGCGAGAGCGGCATTCTCAATGTGCACTCGGACAAGGAGCGCCCGGTGCTCAAGGGGCAGCGGCTGATCTGGCCCAATGGGGTGGAGGCGAGCATTCTTTCGGCGTCCGACCCCGACCGGTTTCGCGGGCCGCAATTCGCGGCGGCCTGGTGTGATGAAATTGCCAAATGGCCACGGGCGGAAGAGGCCTGGGACATGCTGCAATTCGGCCTGCGGCTGGGTGACCGGCCGCAGCAATTGGCCACGACGACGCCCAAGCCGACGCGGCTGCTCAAGCGGCTGCTGGGCGACCCGGAAACCCTGGTGAGCCGCATGGCGACGGCCGAGAACCGGGCGCAATTGGCGCCGCAATTTCTCGACGCCATTGTCGGGCGCTATCGCGGCTCGGTATTGGGGCGGCAGGAGCTGGACGGGGAACTGATCGAGGACCTGCCCGATGCGTTGTGGCAGCGGCACATGTTTGCGCCGGTGAGCGGCGTGGTGCCGGAACGCATTGTGGTGGCGGTCGATCCGCCAGTGACCGGGACGGCCAAGTCCGACGCGTGCGGGATTATCGTGGCGGGCCGGGTGGGCCAGGGTGCGGTGATATTGGAGGATCGTACGCTAAAACCGGCGGCCCCCTTAGCCTGGGCGCGGCGGGCGGTGGAGGCGTTTCATGCCCATAAGGCCGATGCCATCGTGGTCGAGGTCAATCAGGGCGGGGACCTGGTCCAATCGGTAATCGAGCAGATTGACGTCAATGTGCCGGTGCGTGCGGTGCGGGCCACGCGGAGCAAATGGCTGCGGGCGGAGCCGGTCGCCGCGCTTTATGGGCGTGGGCTGGTGCGGCATGTGGCGGGGCTGACGGCGCTGGAAGACGAAATGTGCGGCTTCGGCGCGGACGGCAAAAGCGGCGGGCATTCGCCGGACCGGGTGGATGCGCTGGTCTGGGCGGTGACGGAATTGCTGCTGGAGGATGCAAGGCCGCGGGTGCGGGGGACTTAGCCTTCGGCCTGACCTTAAGAATAGGCAACGGAGGTTCCCGCCTGCGCGGGAATGACCCGGTGGGTGGAGCCGGGCGCTCTCGCTCCGTTACGGAAAGGATCAAAAACATGCCGAACTGGATCAGCCGCCTGATGGGCGGCGGCGCAAACGCGCCTGTAGAAACCAAGAATTTTGCCGGGCATACGCTGATGAGCCTGAGTTCCCTGGGGCCGGCCAATTGGAGCCAGCGGGGATTTGCAAGCCTAGTCAATCAGGGATTTGCGCGCAATCCGGTGGTCTATCGCTGTGTGCGGTTGATTGCCGAGGCGGCCAATCGGGTGCCGCTGGTGGTGAGCGAGGATGGCAAAAAGCTCGACGAGCATCCGCTGGTGGAACTGCTGAAGCGCCCCAATGGGCGGCAATCGGGCGGGGAGATGCTGGAGGCGGTCTATGCCTACCTGCAGACGGCGGGGAATGCGTATCTCCAGGCGGGGATTGTCGAGGGGCAGGTGCGTGGGCTGTTTTGCCTGCGGCCTGACCGGATGAAGGTGGTGGCCGGGGCCGATGGCTGGCCGGTGGCTTATGATTATACGGCCGGTGGGCGGACCATGCGGCTGCGGCAGGACAGCGAGCCGCTGCCCAACGTGCTGCATATGGCGCTGTTTCATCCCATGGACGACCATTACGGCATGGCGCCGCTCGAGGCAGCGCAGACCAGCCTCGATATCCACAATGCGGCTGGGCAGTGGAACAAGGCGCTGCTCGACAATGCGGCGCGGCCGTCTGGCGCGCTGGTCTATTCGGCGGGCGGCGGCAATTTGACCGAGGAGCAGTTCGAGCGGCTCAAGAGCGAGCTGGAACAGGGCTTTGCCGGCGCGGCCAATGCCGGGCGGCCCATGGTGCTGGAAGGCGGGCTCGATTGGAAAACCATCGCGCTGACACCGCGCGACATGGATTTCATCGAGGCCAAACACGCCGCGGCGCGCGATATCGCGCTGGCCTTCGGCGTGCCGCCCATGCTGCTCGGCATTCCGGGCGACAATACTTACGCGAACCTGGCCGAAGCCAACCGCGCGCTGTGGCGACAAACCCTGGTACCGCTGGTGGTGCGGGTGGCTGAGGAATTGAGCAATTGGCTCTCGCCGGCGTTCGGTGGGGCGGTGGTGCTGCCCGACTTCGATGGCGTGGAGGCACTGGCCGAAGACCGCGCGGCCCTGTGGGAACGCGTGGGGAGTGCGCCGTTTCTCAGCGACGCGGAGAAGCGGGCGATGGTGGGGCTTTAGGCCTCTTCCTTCTCCCCTTGAGGGAGAAGGTGCCCGAAGGGACACCGAATTCGCGAAGGCGAATTTCGGTTGGGATGAGGGGTTGCTTCCGTAGGCATTCAAGCATGGGCGGACGCAGAACCCCTCACCGCTGAACGCGGAAAAGATGTCCCTCTCCCTCAAGGGGCGAGGGGAAGAAAGGAGCAAGAACATGGACGAGCTTACGCGCACCGTCATTGAGCGGGGGGATTTGGCGCATTTGGCGCTGTTTTTGTGGGCGAGCAGTTCGACGGCGTTACTGGTGTGGAGCCTGCGGGAAATGGCGAAGGTGAATCAGCACTTCAACGACTTCGTGCAGGAGATAGCGAGCTTGAATCGACTGTTCAGGAAGGATGACTAAATCTATGGTCAATAAGCAAAATCGCGAAAATGCCCAGCAGACCTTCCGGCAATTTGCCTGGAACCTGGCGGGCACGTTGGCCGGCCCCAAGGCGGGCGACAAGAGCGCGGGCAAACCTTCGGGCAAGCGCTGATGGCAGCCATTCGCATCGATGGCGAGGGGCGATTTTCCGGCTATGCGAGCGTGTTTGGCCGGGTGGATGCCGGGGGCGATATCGTCATGCCGGGGGCTTTTGCCAACAGTCTGGCGCAGCGGCGCGATCGGATCCGGATGCTGTTCCAGCACGATCCCAAGGAGCCGGTGGGCATCTGGGAGGCGCTGCACGAAGACGGCCATGGGCTGTTCGCTGCCGGACGGCTGGTGCCGGGGGTGGAGCGGGCCGATGCGCTGAAGCGCCTGATCGAGGGCGGGGCGCTGGACGGACTCTCCATCGGCTTTCGCACCGTCAAGGCCACGCGCGAAGCCGGCAAGCGCAAGCTGTGGGCGATCGATCTGTTCGAAATCTCGATCGTGACTTTTCCCATGATGGAGGACGCGCGGATTGCGCCCTCATCCCTTTCGACCGGCGCCGCAATCGCGGCGGCGACGCAAACTATCCGCAACCGATAAGGACATTTGCATGACCAACAGCAACGACGGCCTTGAAACCAAGGCCGGCGCGGGGAGCGATATTGGCGCTCTCTTCGCCGAATTCTCGCATGCCTTCGAGGAATTCAAGGCGACCAACAACCAGCGTCTGGGGGAGCTCGAAAAACGCGGCTCGGCCGATGGCTTGCTGGAGGGCAAGCTGGATCGGCTGAACGCGGTGCTCGATGGGCAGAAGGCGGCGATGGATCGTGCGCTGATCGATCGCGCCCGCCCGCTGCTTGATGGCAAGGCCGCTGTGGCCGAGGGCGAATATAAGGAGGCGTTTTCCTCCTATGTGAAGCGCGGCGAGGAGAAGGCGCTGTCCATCGGCGTCGGTGCCGATGGCGGCTATGTGGTACCGGGCGAGACGGAAAACGAGATCACGCGGCTGATGACGGTTTTGTCGCCCATTCGCGCTATTGCCGGGGTGCGACAGGTGTCGAGCGCGGTCTATAAGCGGCCGATTTCGGTGACCGGCCCGGCAGTGGGCTGGGTGGGTGAAACGGCGGCGCGCCCGGTGACCAATTCGCAGACGCTGGCAGAACTGAGCTATCCGACTATGGAGCTCTATGCCATGCCGGCGGCGACCTCGGCCTTTCTCGACGATGCGGCGGTGGATGTCGGCCAGTGGATTGCCGAGGAGGTGAATGCGGCCTTTGCGGCGCAGGAAACCACGGCCTTTGTGAGCGGCGATGGCGTCAACAAGCCCAAGGGATTTTTGACGGCGACCAATGTGGCCGAGGCCAGCTGGAGCTGGGGCAATCTTGGCTATGTGGCAACGGGGGCGGCGGGCACGCTGCCGGCCACCAATGCCAGCGATGTGCTGATCGACCTGGTCTATGCCCTCAAGGCCGGCTACCGCCAGAATGCATCCTGGGTGATGAACCGCAAGGTGCAGGGCGCGTTGCGCAAGCTCAAGGATGCCGATGGCAATTACCTGTGGCAGCCCGCGGCAACGGCCGATGGCAAGGCACGGTTCATGGGGTTTGACCTGGTCGAGGCCGAGGACATGCCGAACATGGCGGCAGGCTCGCTGTCGGTGGCGTTCGGCGATTTCCGGCGTGGGTATCTGGTGGTGGATCGTCAGGGGGTGAGCGTGTTGCGCGATCCGTTTAGCTCCAAGCCCTATGTGCTGTTTTATACGACGAAAAGGGTCGGTGGCGGGATCTCTGACTACGATGCGATCAAGCTGCTGAAGTTTGCCGCCTCGTAAAGTCCGTGATCCTGGCCAGCTAGAGCGAAGGCCCTGTGCTCCGGTGCTCACGTACTTAATGTACGCTCCGCTCCGGTGCTCGGGCCTTCGCTCCATCTGACTCAGGCTGACGGACTTCCCTTCGGGGCGCGGTGCCCACCTAACGCGTCATCCAAGCGGACTCCGCGCACCAAAACCAAAAGGCAAAAAACATGATTTCCTATCTTCTCGCGGGGCCCGCGGAGGAGCCGGTTTCGCTTGTCGAGACCAAGGGGTTTCTCAAGGTCGATGACATTGCCGACGACGCGCTGATTACGACGCTGATTGGGGCGGCGCGAATGCATGTGGAGGGAGTGACGGGGCGGGCGCTGCTGGCACAGAGCTGGCGGGTGGTGCTCGATGCCTGGCCGGAGAGCCGGGTCGTCAAGCTGCCGGTGAGCCCGTTTATTGCGGTGACGGAAATCAACGCGGTGGATGGAGCGGGGGCGCTGCATGCCATTCCGCTGGCGCAGTTCTTGGGGGAGCCGGACCGGTTGTTGCTGCCGCGCTCGGTGGCGGGCATGCCGCTGCTGCGGGAGCGGCAGGGGATCGAGATCGATTATGTCGCCGGGTTCGGGACTGAGCCCAGCGATGTGCCGGCCGATATCCGGCAGGCGCTGCTGGTGCTGGTCGGATATTGGTTCGAGCATCGTGACGCGGTGATCGTGGCGGGTTCGGGAGCCGTTGTGCCGTCCGGGTTTGACCGGCTGGTGGCCGGGCACAAGCGGGTGCGGCTATGAACGAGCGGGTGCCGCCGATCGGCACACTGACCGATCGGGTGCAGTTGCGCCGGCGCGAGATGGTGGTCGAGGATGATGCGGGGCATGGCGTGCTTTATGTGCCGCTGGCCAGCACTTGGGCGCGAGTGCGCAGCCTTTCGGGGCGGCAGGATACGAGCGCCGATGGGCGCGGGGTGGCGATTTCCCATGTCGTGGTGCTGCGGTTTCGCAGCGATATCGGGCCGGGTGATCGGATCGTTTATCGCGGGCGAAATCTGGATGTGGTGGGGGCAGCTGACCTCAATGGGCGGCGGGCTTATCTGAGCTGCACCTGCAGCGAAATCAGTTTTACGGGGTAGGCCATGCATCCGATTGTGGCGCTGCAGGGCGCTTTGGTGAGCGCGCTGGGGAGCGATGCTGAACTGGTCGCGATCATCGGGGCCAATGGCGTGTTCGATGCACCGCCCAAGGGGCGTGCGGCGCCCTATGTGGTGATTGCCCGCCATGATGTGGTGCAGCGCGATGGGGATATTGCGCCGGGGCAGGAGCATCTGGTGCTGGTGCATTGCTGGGGCGATCAGCCCAGCCGCAGACGGGCGCTGGCCATTGCCGAGCGTGTGGTGGCTTTGGCGGGCGGAGTGAGCGCTGCCGGGCTGGTGGTGAGCCATGCCGGGCATGTGCGGACCGATACGATGATCGACCGGGACACAGGGCTGGCGCGGGCGGCGGTGACGCTGCGGTTTTTCAGTGAGGCTGCCGCCTAGCCCTATCAATTCTTGAAAGGACCAAAACATGGCCGCTCAGAGCGGGAAGAATATGTTGCTCAAGCTCGACCAGACGGGGGCGGGGAGCTTTTTGACGGTGGCGGGGCTGCGCACGCGGGCGCTGTCGTTCAATGCCTCGACGGTGGATACGACCGATCAGGAAAGCGC
>NZ_JBJDRE010000022.1:0-62136 GCF_044987315.1 Devosia sp. ZW T5_3 | reverse complement strand
CACCCCACTGGGGTGGTGGCTGGGACCGCCCGCGCCCGCCCCATTGGGGTGGTGGTTGGGATGGCCGCCCGCCGCGTCCGCAGCCCATCTACCCCGGTAATCCGGGTGGCGGCAGCGTCTGCTTCAACGGCCCCAACGGCTATGTCTGCATGGGCAACTAGCCCAAACCATCAAAACAATAACGCCGCCCTTCGGGGCGGCGTTTCTCATTCATGGCCGGGCAAGCTCGCCTCGGCCGGCACGGCCACCTTGCGCATCCGCTCCCGCGCCATCACCACCAGCCCCGCCACCACGATGATGGCCGCGCCGATCAGCGAAATACCATCGATCCAGTGCCCAAAAACGACGGCGCTGAGCAGGATGGCCCAAGGCAGCGAGAAATAATTGAACGGCTGGATAACACTGGCCGGCGCCATGGACAGCGCGAACACCATCAACCCGTGGCCCACACAGGTTGTCACCATGATGATGCAGACCAGCAGCACATCCATCCAGCCCATATTATGCCAGAAGAACACGCCCACCGCGCTCGACAACACCAGCCCCACCACGCCCGTATAAGCCATGCTGGTCGCCGCGCTGTCATAGCGGCTGACCTTGCGGGTAATCACCAGGTAAAGCGCGTAAAGCACCGACGACAAAATGGCAAAAGCCACGCCCCAATCGAGCGGCAGCCCGCCCGGCCGCACGATCACCATGGCGCCGGCAAACCCGACCAGCACGGCGACGAAGCGAAACACGCCGACTTTCTCACCCAGCAGCGGAATGGCAAACAGTGTCACCAGCAACGGATAGACCAGCGAAATGGCCTGCAATTCGCCCAGCGGCACGCTTTGCAGCGCCCGCGCAAAACACCAGATTTCGATGATCAGCAGCGAGCCGCGCAACACCTGCAATGCTGGCACTCTCGAACTCAGCGCCTGCCGCAGCGGCGCTTGGCGCATCACTAGCACCAGTGAAAAGGCGGCAAAGCCCCAATAGCGCATCATGGTGATCTGAAAGGTCGAATATTCCTGCACCAGGATTTTGGAAATCGCGTCCTGCGCACCGAATACGGCAATGGTCACGAGGGTGAGGAAAATGGCGCGGCCGACGAGATCGCTGCGCCCGTCAAGGGCAGTAACGGACATGAATGGGATCGCTGACGGTAATTTGGATTGCCTGAGCAACCTGAGTTGCGCTCCGACTCGCTGGCCGGAGCGCAAGCACTATCGAATTGCTTAGCTCTTGGCAGTAGCCGATTTGACCATGCCGGCAATGGCGGTCAGGATGCCGCCGCCGACCAGGCCCGTTGCGCCCTGGCCCACCAGGGCACCGATATCGAGCCCGCCTGTCGCGGCCCCGGTCGCTGCCGCGGCGGTCGCCCCGCCAACCAGCCCGCTCAGCCCCGGAATGAGGCTTGCAAGCCAGGTGCCGGCCACACCACCGACCGCGCCGGCAATGGTATTGCCGGTCGGTCCGAGATTGAGGCTTTTGACGATCTGGCCGATCACATTGCCGCCGGCCCCACCGGCGATCAGTTGCACGAGAATAGGTACGATGACTTCCATAGTGTCCCTCTCCTAAACGCCGTGCGAGCCCTCCGCCCCACGGACAGTCAACAATCTACTGCTGTTCGTTGTGCAACAAAAGGACAAGCATACTGTCTAATTCTGTCAGTATGACTGCGCGATTAGAGCCAACCAATATTAGCGCTTTCCCCCTCTGTACGCGGAGATTGATGTGCCCGCCCAAAGCGGCCTATGGTCCCCCAAAAGCACCGAATCCGGCCCCCAATGAGCAATTTCACGCCCCCATCGCCGCATATCCCCGTTGCCCTGGTCACCGGCGCGGGCGAACGCATTGGCGCCGCCATCGCCCTGGCCCTGGCGCAGTCCGGCTATGCCGTCATCGCTCATTATCGGCGCAATGCCGATGGCGCCCAGCGAGTCGTCGCGCAAATCGAGTCGGGGGGCGGGCGGGCTATGGCCATTCAGGCCGATCTGGCCGATCGCAGCCAGCGCGCCCATCTGGTGGCGGACGCCGCCCGCCCGTTCGGCCCGCTGACCACGCTGATCAACAATGCCTCGATCTACGAGCGCGACAGCGCCCGCGACCTTGACGAGGCGCTGTGGGATGCCCATTTCGCCATTCATGCCGAGGCGCCCGCCTTCCTGTCGCGCGATTTCGCCGCGCAACTGGCCGCAGGCGTATCCGGCAATATCATCAACATCATCGATGAACGCGTGCTCGATCTCTCCCCCGCCTATTTCAGCTACACCCTCAGCAAATCGGTGCTCTGGACCATGACGCGCACCCTGGCCCAGTCCTTGGCGCCCGCTATCCGCGTCAATGCCGTGGCGCCCGGCCCCGCCGTCGCCCCGCCCGCCATTCCCCAGGACAAGTTCGACCAGCGCCGCGCCGAACTGCCCCTGCAAACGGCTGCCGATGCCAATGGCATTGCCCAGGGCGTCATCGCCATTCTGGGTCTGGCCAGCATGACCGGGCAGATGCTTGCCCTCGATGGCGGCGAACACCTCGAATTTCCGGCCCATCGCCGGCCGACCCCACGATCATGACCGACGACATCGCCACCACGCCCCCACCCAGCGGCCACGAAGTCATCCGCGCTTTCGTGCGCACCCTGCCCGCCGCCCCCGGCGTCTACCGCATGCTCGATGCGGAAGGCGAGGTCATGTATGTGGGCAAGGCCCGCAACCTCAAGGCTCGCGTCACCAATTACACCCGGCCCGAAGCGCTCGAAGTGCGTCTGCAGCGCATGATCGCTTCCACCGTGACCATGGAATTCGTGCGCACCGAAACCGAGTCCGAAGCGCTGCTGCTCGAAGCCAATATGATCAAGCGGCTCAAGCCGCGCTTCAACGTCTTGCTGCGCGACGACAAGAGCTTCCCCTATATCCTGATCGCCACCGATCACGAGGCGCCCGAGCTGACCAAGCATCGCGGCACCCGCCGCCGCAAGGGCCATTATTTCGGCCCCTTCGCCTCGGCCACCGCCGTCGGCCGCACCATAGCCAGCCTGCAAAAAGCCTTCCTGCTGCGCAATTGCTCGGACAGCTTCTACACCGCCCGCACCCGCCCGTGCCTGCAATTCCAGATCAAGCGTTGCGCGGCCCCCTGCACCCGCGAAATCAGCCTTGAAGGTTATGGCGAGCTGGTCGAAGACGCCCGCCAATTCCTCTCCGGCAAGTCCAGCGCCGTGCGCAACCACCTGCAGGCCGACATGAACCAGGCCGCCGAACAGCTCGATTTCGAGCGCGCCGCCCTGATCCGCGACCGCCTATCCGCCCTCGCCTTGATCCAGAGCCAGGGCGACGGCACCGCCAAGACCGTCGAGGAAGCCGACGTCTTCGCCATCCATCACGAAGGCGGCCAATTCTGCGTGCAGGTCTTCTTCTTCCGCGCCTTCCAGAACTGGGGCAATTACCCCTATCGCCCCCGCGCTGACGCCAGCCTTTCCGACGCCGAAGTGCTCGAAGCCTTTATCGGCCAGTTCTATGAAAACCGCACCCCCGCCCGCCTCGTGCTGATCAGCCACGAGCTAGCCGAGCCCGCCGTCATGGAAGAAGCGCTTTCCACCCGCGCCGGCCGCCGGGTCTATATCGAACAACCCAAGCGCGGCGAAAAGCGCGACCTGGTCAATCACGCCCTCAACAATGCCCGCGAAGCTTTGGGCCGCCAGCTCGCCGAAGGCGCCACCAACCGCACCCTGCTTGAAGGCGTCGCCAATTGCTTCGGCCTCGACGAGCCACCCCGCCGCATCGAAATCTACGACAATTCCCACATCTCGGGCACCAATGCGATCGGCGCCATGGTCGTGGCCGGCGAGGAAGGCTTTTCCAAAAAGCACTACCGCACCTTCAACATCAAATCCGACATCGCCGCTGGCGACGATTTCGGCATGATGCGCGAAGTGCTGACCCGCCGCTTCACCCGCCTCGCCAACGAAAGCGACGCCGAAGCCGACGAGGTCGAAGATAGCGGCATGCCCGACTGGCCCGATGTCGTCTTCATTGATGGCGGCGCCGGCCAGCTCAATGCCGTGCGCGAGGTGATCGCCCAGCTCAACCTGCCCAAGGACGTGACCTTTATCGGCATCGCCAAGGGCGAGGAACGCGATGCCGGCCGCGAAAAATTCTTCATGGAAGGCCGCGAAGCCTTCATGCTCCCCCATCGCGACCCGGTCCTCTACTACGTCCAGCGCCTGCGTGACGAAGCCCACCGCTTCGCCATCGGCACCCACCGCGCCAAGCGCAGCAAGGCCCAGATCAAGAACCCGCTCGACGAAATCGAAGGCATCGGCCCCACCCGCAAACGCGCCCTCCTCAACCATTTCGGCTCCGCCAAAGCCGTCGGCCGCGCCAGCCTCCTCGATCTCGAAGCCGTCCCCGGCATTTCCAACGCCATGGCCCAGCTGATCTACGATCACTTCAATCGCGGATAACCTGCGTTCCGAACGCAGAAATACATATCGGCGTGGCAGCAGGCTGTCGAAACCGGCCGCCGTCATTCGTCGCAACGATGAACGCACCGGAGAAGACCTATGAAGTTCATCACCTTCGTCCACACTACCAATGCCGCCGAAGCCGGCCCACCACCGCCCGCCTTGATGCAGGCGATCATCGCGCTGGGCATGGAGGCCGGTGCCGCCTTGGTGGAAACCGGCGGCATGTCCGATACCGCCACCGTGAAGGTCCGCCGCGGCCAGCTCATCACCGACGGTCCCTTCGCCGAAACCAAGGAACTCATCGGCGGCTACGCCATCTACGATCTGCCCACCGAGGCCCAGATCGTCTCTTGGGCCCAGCGCTTCGCCGACCTTCACCGCCAGCATTGGCCCCAATGGGAAGGCGAAATCACCATCCAGCAACTGCATGGCTTCGACATGCCAGGGTGAACCCCGAACATCTTCTCATCCCAAAGTCAGAGTCGACAAACCCCAAAACCCGAGCTACATCTCCTCCCATGATCTCCGTCGCAACCATCTCGTTTTGGTATTTTAGCTATCCGCTCCCGGCGGAGGCTATTGTGCGCTTGATCTGATCTCACCAAGAGACGACCAAACCCGAAGCCAGCCGCCCGACCCACGAGGCGGCTTTTTTGTTGGCCGCTGTCGAGCAAGACACACCGAGGAACCGACAAATGCTCAAGACCACCGATGATCTGCGGATCAATTCCATCACCGAGCTGACCACCCCAATCGAGGTGATGCGCCAGCATCCGCGCACCGACGCGGCCACCCGCACCGTCATTAGCGCCCGCCATGATCTGCATAATATTCTGGCCGGCCAGGACGATCGTCTCGCCGTCGTGGTTGGCCCCTGCTCGATCCACGACACCCAGGCCGCCATGGATTACGCGCAGCGACTCGTGGCGCTGCGCGAAACCCTTGGCGACCGGCTTGAGATCATCATGCGTGTCTACTTTGAAAAGCCCCGCACCACCGTGGGTTGGAAGGGCTTGATCAACGACCCCAATCTAGACGGCACTTTCGACATCGACACCGGGCTGCACACCGCGCGCGCCCTGCTGCTCGACATCAACAACCTCGGCCTGCCTGCCGCCTGCGAATTCCTCGACATGACGACGCCCCAATACATTGCGGATCTCGTCAGCTGGGCCGCTATCGGCGCCCGCACCACCGAAAGCCAGATTCATCGCGAGCTGGCCTCGGGCCTGTCCTGCCCGGTCGGCTTCAAGAATGGCACGGATGGCAATCTGCAGATCGCCCTCGACGCGGTCAAATCCGCCAGCCAGCCGCACCATTTCATGGCCGTGACCAAAACTGGCCGCTCCGCCATCGCCTCGACCACCGGCAATGAGGATTGCCACGTCATCCTGCGCGGCGGCAAGGTGCCGAACTACGACGCCGCCAATGTCGAGGCATCAGCCAAGGCCGCCGCCAAAGCCGGTGTGCCCGCCACCATCATGATCGACGCCAGCCACGCCAATTCGTCCAAAAAGCCGGAAAACCAGCCCCTGGTCCTGGCCGATATCGGCCATCAGCTCGCCGCCGGCGACCGCCGCATCATCGGCGTCATGATCGAGAGCAACCTCGTCGCCGGCCGCCAGGACCTCGTCCCCGGCCAGCCACTGACCTACGGCCAGTCCATCACCGATGGCTGCATCGATTGGGACACCACGGTCACAGCGCTGCAAGCATTGGCCGAGTCGGTAACCCAGCGCCGCGCCGCGACCAATCAGGCGGTCGCATAATATCGCAGTCGACACCCTCCCCCTCGCAGGGAGGGATCAAGGGAGGGGGCGGAGGCCCGAATATCGGGGCTCTCGATACCCCCACCTAACCTCCCCCTGATAGGGGGAGGAACCGCTCAGTGGCTTAAACTCAATCCAGCCCCAAACGCGGAAAGGTCCCTCCCCCTATCAGGGGGAGGCCAGGAGGGGGTACTCCGATGCCCGTCAAACCATCTTGACCCCCTCGCCCCCATCCTGTTCTGTCCCCCCATGGCCAGAAACCCGCTCCTGCTCGTCCCCAATCTGATCACCATCGCGCGCATTCTCGCGATCATCCCCATTGTCGCCCTGGTGATGGAAGGCAGCACCGCGCTGCGCGTCGTCGCGCTGGTGCTCTACATCCTCGCCGCCGCCAGCGACTGGCTCGATGGCTATCTGGCCCGCGCCTGGAATCAATATTCCCCCCTCGGCCGCATGCTCGACCCAATCGCCGACAAGCTCCTCGTCGGCATCCTCATCGCCGCGCTCGCCTGGGATGGGAGCCTGTCCGCCCTCGACATGATCCCCGCCATCGCCATCCTGTTCCGTGAATTCTTCATTCCCGGCCTGCGCGAATTCCTGGGCAATGCCGCAGTGGTCCTGCCGGTCAGCAAGCTCGCCAAGTGGAAAACCACGATCCAATTGGTCGCGCTCGCCATCGTGCTGCTCGAACGCGTCGTTCCCGGCCTCGGCCTCGTCAGTGACATCGCGCTCTGGGCCGCCGGCATCCTGACCCTGTGGACCGGCTGGCAATATCTGCTCGCCAGCTGGCCGCATCTGTCGGGCGACGCCAAATGAAAATCCTCTATTTCGCCTGGCTGCGCGAACGCCTCAACAAGGGCGAGGAAGACGTCACCCTGCCGCCCGAAGTCGCCACCATCGCCAACCTGCTCGATTGGCTGGCCGACCGCGACGAAGCCGCCGCCCTGGCCCTTGAAAAACGCAGCCTGATCAAAGCCGCCATCAACGCCAAGCTGGTGCAGCACGACGCTTCCCTCGCCGGCGCCCACACCGTGGCCCTCTTCCCCCCCATGACCGGCGGCTGACATGGATATCCGCGTCACCCAAACCCCGTTCGATCCCGGCGCCGAAACCAACGCCTTCATCGCCCGCCGTGCCGCCGCCGGCGCCGCCGTGACCTTTACCGGCCTCGTCCGCTCCCTGCCCGGCGACCCGATCGTCTCATTGACGCTCGACTGCTATCCCGAACTCGCCATCAACCAGCTGACCGACCTGGCCACCACGGCCATCGAGCGCTTCAACCTGGCCGACGCCACCATCATCCACCGCTACGGCCCTATGCGGCCCGGCGAGCCGATCGTGCAGGTCATGACCCTCTCGGCCCACCGCCAACCCGCCTTCGACGCCGCCCAGTTGATAATGGATCACCTCAAAACCGACGCCCCCTTCTGGAAGAAAGAGCAAACGGCCAAGGGCGAGCACTGGGTGGAAGCCAAATCCGCCGACGATAAAGCCAAGGCGCGGTGGGAGTAGTTCGGCCAGTCCGGACCTGCCCCAATCCTCTTCCACCCACCGTGTCATTCCGGCGGAGGCCGGAATCCATGCTGAAGGCTATCCACCCATCCCATGTGAGGAGAGAGCACAGCATGGATCCCGGCCTCCGCCGGGATGACTCCGTGCAGGTGAGATCTCTCGGACCCTCCCCCAATTCCGCACCACCCACCGTTCTCCCTCGGGCTCGACCCGAGGGCCACTCTCAACCCTGCACAAGCGACGAGTGACCCTCGGGTCGAGCCCGAGGGAAAGCGGTGATGGTTTTGATCTCCAGGGCCACCCCCACCAAAAACAAAAAAGGCCGGGCTTCCACCCGGCCTCTCCAAATCTCAATAATGCGAAGAAACTACTCCGCCGCTGCCCGCTTCGGCTGAACCTCAGCCGAATAGGCATCAATCAGCGTCCGGCAAGCCTCGCCCGGCGTAAACTTGAATTCCCCGATCTCGCTGACCGGCGTCACTTCCGCAGCCGTGCCGGTGAGGAAGCATTCGTCGAACTGGCTCAGCTCTTCCGGCATGATGTGCCGCTCGGTCACGGTAAAGCCATTGCGCTTGGCCAGATCGATCAACGTCTGCCGCGTGATGCCGTTGAGGAAGCAATCGGGCGTTGGCGTGGTGATCTCTTTGCCCTTGATGAAGAACACATTGGCGCCCGTGGCCTCAGCCACATAGCCGCGATAGTCCAGCATCAGCGCATCGGCATAGCCATTGGCCATGGCCGCGTCCTTGGAGAGCGTGCAGATCATATAAAGACCCGCAGCCTTGGCCGAGGACGGAATGGTTTCCGGCGACGGGCGTTTCCACTTGCTCCATTCGAGGCGAATACCCCTAAGCTTTTCCTCAACCGAGAAATAGCTCGGCCACACCCAGGCTGCGATCGCCAGATGCACTGTATTGTTTCGGGCCGGAACGCTCAGCTCTTCCGAGCCGCGCCAGGCGACGGGACGAATATAGGCATCAACCAGGCCGTTCTTTTCCAGAACCTGCCGCTTGGCTTCCTCGATCTGCTCGACCGACCAGGGAATGGTGAAATCCAGCGTCTTGCCCGAACGGATCAGCCGTTCGGTATGCTCACGCGACTTGAAGATTTCGCCGCCATAGGCGCGCTCGCCCTCGAACACCGAGCTGGCATAATGCAGCCCGTGCGTCAGCACGTGAATCTTTGCGTCCTTCCAGGGTTTGAACTCGCCGTCAAACCAGATCCAGCCTTCACGCTGGTCCATTGGCACGCCTGCCATGATCCTCTCCCGCATCCATTGATTGTGCGTCGACCACAACGGTCTGGCGCTTTTGGCGTCGATCATGCCCCAGGCCCAAGCCCTTGGCAAACCACAAAGGCTTTGGGATAAGACTGATTGGCGTCCTGATGGAAACACAATGGCAGCAGACCAAAAAAATGTCAACATAGCTGACATAAATTTCGCCGAAATCGATCGCGATGCGCTCCCGCTCGATATTATGGGGCTGTTTTTCTTTGCCTATCGGGATTTTACCGGCGATGCCGATGCCCTGCTCGAACGCCAGGGCTTTGGCCGGGCTCATCATCGGGTGCTGTATTTCGTCAATCTGCGCCCCGGCATGCCGGTGGCCGATCTGCTCGATATCCTCAAGATCACCAAGCAGAGTCTGGCCCGCGTGCTCCGCCAATTGATCGACAATGGCTATATCGAACAAAAAACCGGCCATTCCGACCGCCGCCAGCGCCTGCTCTTTGCCACCGACAAAGGCCGCCAGCTCTTTTCCACCCTCTCCGCCTCCCAAGCCAGCCGCATCGACGCCGCCATCGCCGCCCTCCCCCCCGAAGCCGCCCGCATCGTCCGGCGGTTCCTGGTAGGCATGGTCGAGCCGGGGGATCGGACTGTGCTGGACAGATTGAATTTGACGGGCGGATTGTAAGCTAGCCCTAACTCCCAAAGACCTCATGGTGAGCCTGTCGAACCACGAGGTCGAGCGAGTGGAGGAGCGAGTGCCACGACCTCATCCTTCGACAAGCTCAGGATGAGGTCTACTGAGATTGCCGAGAAGTTGCCCCACCCACGGAGCCACCCCTCGCCCCTTGAGGGAGAGGGACCGATCATTCTGCGTTCATCAGAATTGACAGGGTGAGGGATTCTGCGCGCCCATGCCCAGAGACGCAGAAAGAGACCCCTCATCCGCCGCTACGCGGCACCTTCTCCCTCAACGGGAGGAGGTAGGCACCGCGCTCAGGCCTGCCCCAATTCCTCACTCCGCTTCCGCGCCGCCGCAACAGCCCGCGCCATCAACGGCGCCAGGCCATCATCGGCCATCAACACCGCCAAAGCCTCGGCCGTCACCCCCTTGGGCGACGTCACATTCTGCCGCAGCACCGCCGCCGGCGCCGGATCGGCCTCCATCAGCGCCGCGGCGCCAATCACCGTCTGCCGCGCCAATTGCATGGCCAGAACAGGCGACAATCCCTGCTGCTCACCAGCTGTCGCCAGCGCCTCGACCATGTTGAACACGTAAGCCGGCCCCGACCCGGAAACCGCCGTCAGAGCATCGATATCGCCTTCATCGGCCAGCCACACCACCTGCCCGGACGCCCCCAACAGCGCATCCACGCTCGCCTTTTCGGCAGCCGACACATCCGGCGCGGCCACCGCCCCGGTAATCCCCTTGCCGACCTGCGCGGGCGTATTGGGCATGGTGCGCACCACCCGGCCCGTCCCCGTCCCGCGCACCAGCCGGGCAATATCGATGCCCGCGGCAACCGACACAACCAGCGTTTGCGGCCCAACCACCGGCTGCACCTGCTCCATCACCCCGTCGATGACCTGGGGCTTGACCGCCAGCACCAGCACATTGGGCAGAAGCCCACTGGCCTCCGGATAAATCTGCAGATCGTAGTCCCGCGCCAGCGCCTTGGCCGCTTCGCTTGGCGAGGGCGCAATCAGAATAAGGTTGTTCTCGGGCAATCCGGCAGCCAACCAGCTCTTGGCCATGGCCAGGCCCATCTTGCCGGCCCCAACCAGCATGACCGGGCCGATATCGCGCAACGACACGGTCACGCCTCGCCGACCGTTTCAAACATCACATGGGTCAGCGCATCGGCGGCCGTCTTGCCGGCCCACACCACAAACTGGAAGGCCTGGTAATAGAGATCGCAGCTATCGGTGGCCGAGCGCAGCAGCGCCTCGCATTGCTGCGGCGACACTTCAGCGCCCCCGGTCAGCAGGTGCGAATTGCGGAACAGCACCACGCCTTCCTTGTTCCAGATATCGAAATGGCCGATCCACAGCTGCTCATTGATCAGCGAAATAAGTTGCTTGATTTCGTTGCGCCGCCCCTCGGGCACCTTCAGATCGAACGCGCAGGCGATGTGCAGCGATTCCAGGTCTTCCATCCAGTTGAACGAGACATGGTAATCGCTCCAGCCGCCCCGCACCGAGATCGAAATCTCGTCGGCGTCCTGGCGTTCGAAACTCCAGTCGTTGATCGAAGCGATGTGCTCGATAATGTCCACCGGGTGGACGACGCGATCCGGCTCGACTTGAAGGAGTGACATTGACGATTCTCGTCCTGGCAACGCGTGTGTTCGAGGCATGCGACCCGCGACGGGCCGACACAATTTCGGGTACTCAAGGAACTGGCCGCACGCACTAGGCTTACGAATCGTCCTGATGAATTGACCCTACACCGCCCCACTGATTCAGGGGACGCGCGGCAGCAGGAGGACGGCAATCTCTTGTGGATGATCGGCCCGTCAACGTTAACAGTCCGTTAACAAAATCCCGCTTTTGCGCAGGAAAAGCGCCCCGAAACGGGGCAGTTTGTTGAGGGATGGAACGCAGCCAAAATGCTCGTTGGCGGACCAGCGGACGGCACCATGGCCCCACCCCACAATGTCATTCCCGCGAAAGCGGGAACCTCTGTTTACCGGACTCTCCAACCAAACGGAGGTTCCCGCTTTCGCGGGAATGACACCGTGGTTAGAAATGCGATGGGAGAAAATCAGGCCTTGGCAGCCTTGCCGCCCTTGAGCGCCGCCAATTCCTTGCGCAGCGCATCGATCTCTTCGCCCTGCACCTGAACCAGTTCGCGCAGCGCATCGAAATCCTCGCGCTTGACCAGGTCCATATCGGCCACGAAACGCTGGGCCTGCGACTTCACGGCGGTCTCCACTTCCCGCCGAACGCCGTCGGCCACACCGGCCGCTTCGTTCATCACCCGGCCCAAACCGTCGAAAAGCTTGCTGTTCTGGGTCATCGCACACCTATATTGTTGGTCGCCACAGCGGGCACTCTTAGTTGATATCTAGGCCCTTGATCCCGACTTGACCAGAGCGGGCGAAGCGGCAATGGTCCGCCCGATTGCCGCAGGAGCCCCGCTTGCCCTTCCCAAACATCGATCCCATCGCCTTCGCCGTCGGCCCGCTCGCAGTGCGTTGGTATGCGCTGGCCTATCTGTTCGGAACCCTCTTGGGCGCAGCTTATGGCTATCGGCTCCTCGCCAATACCAGGCTCTGGCACAAGGGTGAGCCGCCCTTCAAAGCCCAGGATATCTGGGACTTTGCCTTCTGGACCATGCTGGCCATCGTGCTGGGCGGCCGCATTGGCTATGTGCTGTTTTACAACCTGCCCTTTTATCTGGCCAACCCAGTCCAGATCTTCAACACGCTCGATGGCGGCATGTCCTTCCATGGGGGCATGCTGGGGCTGATGCTGGCAGCCATCGTCTTCACCCGCTCCAAGGGCGGCAATTGGCTGAGTTCGCTTGATCTGATCGCCTCGGTCGCCACCATTGGCCTGCTGCTCGGCCGCATCGCCAATTTCATCAATTCCGAGCTCTATGGCGCCCCCACCACCCTGCCCTGGGGCGTGATTTTCCCCACCGATCCGCTCGGCGTGCCGCGCCATCCCAGCCAGCTTTACGAAGGCGCTCTCGAAGGCATCCTGCTGTTCCTGGTCATCCGCGTCGCCACTCACGTTTTCTACGCCCTGCGCCGCCCGGGCCTCGTCGCCGGTATTTTCGGCATCGGCTACGCCCTCTCCCGCATCGCAGTCGAATTCGTGCGTCTGCCCGATATCCAGATCGGTTATCTCTATGGCGGCTGGCTCACCATGGGCCAGGTGCTCAGCCTGCCCATCCTGGTGGCCGGCATCGGGCTGGTAGTCTACGCCATGACGCGCAAGCAAAGCGGCCTGCGGGCATGACAGAAAACCCAACCCTGCCCGAACTCATCGACATGCAGATCCGCTCCACGGGTCCCATGTCGGTCGCCACCTATATGGGCCTCTGCCTCACCCATCCGCGGCAGGGCTATTACAAGGGCGCCGATCCGCTCGGGGCCAAGGGCGATTTCGTCACCGCCCCCGAAATATCCCAGATGTTCGGCGAATTGGTTGGCTTTTTCTTCGCCAATATCTTCCAGCAAATGGGCTCGCCCAAAGCCTTCACCCTGCTCGAACTCGGCCCCGGCCGCGGCACGCTGATGGCCGATATGCTGCGCGTCGCCTGCCGCGTCGAAGGCTTCCGCGATGCGCTCGACCTGCGCCTCTTTGAAACCAATCCCTCCCTCATTGCCGAGCAGCATGCCCGCCTCGAGCCCTATGATCCCAAATGGATCGACGGCTTTGACAAGGTCGGTGATGGCCCCCTCCTCGTCGTCGCCAACGAATTCTTCGATGCCCTGCCCATCCGCCAATTCGTGCGCGGCACCGAGGGCTGGCACGAGCGCATGGTGGGCCTGGTCGATGGCAAGCGCGCCTTTGGCCTCTCGCCCACACCCATCCCGCAATCGGCCATGCCCGACGCCATTGCCGATGCCGAGCCCAATGCGGTCTTCGAAGTCGGCCTCGCCGCCGGCGAAGTCACCGCCCGCCTCGCTCGCACCATCTCGGCCCAGGGCGGCGTGCTGCTGGCGATCGACTATGGCTATGGCACCACCCAGACCGGGGAAACCCTGCAGGGCGTGCGCCGCCACGCCTATGACGATGTCCTCGCCTCTCCCGGCGAGACTGACCTCTCCGCCCATGTCGATTTCGAGGCCGTCGGCAATGTCGCTGCCAAGGCGGGCCTTGCCGTCCATCCGCTACTGGGCCAAGGCCAGTTCCTCACCCGCCTGGGCATCAATGACCGCGCCAAGGCGCTCAGCGCCGCCAATCCGGGCTCGGCCGCGGATATCGCCAGCGCCAAGGGCCGCCTTATCGCCCCCGACCAGATGGGTGAATTGTTCAAGGCCTTCTGCGCCGCCAGCCCCGGCCTCATGCCACCCGGATTTACCCAATGAACGTGCCCCATGAGCAAAGCGCCGGCCTGATCGCCATACCGGCCGTGCGCCACGCCTTCTTCGGCCGCCAGGGCGGGCTCTCCACAGGCATCTTTGCCGGCCTCAACGTCTCCGACACCGGCGGCGATGATCCGGTCATCGTGGCCGATAATCGCAAGATGGTCGCGGCAACGCTCGGCTTTGAGCCCCACCAATTGGCCCTGCTCAAGCAGGTTCATTCCAATGCCGTCATCACGCTAACTGGCCCCCATACCGGTCCGCGCGTCGAGGCCGACGCCATGGTCACCGCCCGCCCCGGCGTCGCCCTGGGCATCCTGACCGCCGACTGCACCCCAATCCTTTTCGCCGATCCAGAAGCCGGCATTATCGGGGCAGCCCACGCCGGCTGGCGCGGCGCCATCGACGGCATCATCGGCAACACCATCGCAGCTATAGTGGCACTGGGCGCCAATCCCGCCCGCATCATCGCCGCCATCGGCCCTACCGTCTCTGCGCCCAATTACGAAGTCGGCCCGCAATTCATGGCCGATTTCCTCGCCCTCCACCCCGGCGGCAAGGACTATTTCACCACGCCCCCGGGCGGCCGCGAACACTTCAACCTGCCTGCTTTCGTAGCCGACCAGATCGCCGCATCCGGCGTCACCAAAATCGACCGCGTTGGCCTCTGCACCTATGGCAATCCCGAACGCTATTTCTCCCACCGCTACGCTACCCATCACGGCACCACGACGGGTCGCCAGATCGCCGTCATCGCCCTGACGTGAATCTTATTTAGCTATCATCCATTTGTTGCGTTGCGAGTCTGGTTGGGACTCGCTAAAGCTGCCCGCGAAACTGGAAACGCCCGCTTTACGGGCGCTGTTGAGACAGGATCGCACCCATGAAGCTGGTGACCGGCAACTCCAATCGTGCCCTCGCTCAAGCCGTCGCCAGCTATCTCGAACTTCCCCTCACCGATTGCACGGTCAAGCGCTTCGCCGACAACGAGATCTATGTCGAAGTGCATGAAAATGTGCGCGGCGAGGATGTGTTCATCCTGCAGTCGACCAGCTTTCCGGCCAATGACAATCTGATGGAGCTGCTGATCCTCACCGATGCGCTGCGCCGCTCCTCGGCCCGCCGCATCACCGCTGTGCTGCCCTATTTCGGCTATGCGCGGCAAGATCGTAAATCGGCGTCCCGCACGCCGATTTCAGCCAAGCTGGTTGCCAACCTCATCACCGAGGCCGGCGTCAACCGCGTCATCACGCTCGATCTGCACGCCGCCCAGATTCAGGGCTTCTTCGATATCCCCACCGACAATCTCTATGGCGCGCCGGTCATGGTTCGCGACATCCAGGAGAATTATGGCTCGGGCAATGTCATGATCGTGTCGCCCGACGTTGGCGGGGTGGCCCGCGCCCGCGCCATCGCCCAGCGCATCGGGGCAGATCTGGCCATCGTCGACAAGCGCCGCCCCCGTGCCGGCGTCTCCGAAGTCATGAACATTATCGGCGATGTCTCTGGCCAGACGTGTCTGCTGATCGACGATATCGTCGACTCGGGCGGCACCCTCGTCAATGCTGCCGAGGCCCTGCTCAAGGCTGGCGCCAAGGAAGTCTCTGCCTACATCACCCATGGCGTGCTCTCCAACGGCGCCGCCGAGCGCATCGCCACCTCCAAGCTCAAGGAATTGGTGATCACCGACTCGATCGAAGAGACCGACCTGATCAAGAAAGCCGCCAATATCCGCCGCCTCACCATCGCCCCCCTGATCGGGGAAGCCATCGCCCGCACCGCCAGCGAGCAATCGGTGTCGAGCCTGCTGGACTGATCCTCTGCCACGACCTCGTCCTTCGACAAGCTCAGGATGAGGTCTACGGGGCATTCAGCGCTCTAGCAGTAGACCTCATGGTGAGCCTGTCGAACCACGAGGTCGTGGCACTATTTTCCCTCGCCATTCGAGCGCAGCTCTCATGGCCTTCTCGCCTGAATTTCTGCCACCGGCAGAAATTTGCCTTCGGCCGGCTCGAAGTGTCGAAATCTCCCGCCCTCGCGCGACATAGCCATGACGGGCTATATTGCCCGCTGGAAGGAGATGCGTGATGAAGTATTTGCTGATGCTCTATGCCGACGAAAAAGCCGGCGCCGCCATTCCGCCTGAGCAGATGGCCGGTTTCATGGGCAAGATGCATGCCTATCAGGAAGCCCTCGAAAAGGCCGGCGCCTTCGTCGCTACCGCCGGGCTCACCCCAACCTCGGATGCCAAGACCATCAAGCTCGACGCTGGGCAACTCAAGGTGCATGACGGCCCCTATGCCGACACCCGCGAGCAATTCGGCGGCTATTACATTATCGAGGCGCCCGATATGAATCGTGCCGTGGAACTGGCCGCCCAATGCCCCGCCGCCACCTGGGGATCGATTGAAATCCGGCCATTCCACCCCAATCGATAATTTTTCTACGCCAAGAGTCGAAACCCGTCTTTCCCCTTCGACATAGTTGCATCGGGGCGCCGCTCCGATCCAACCCATGGAGACGAAAATGAAGTTCATGCTGCTGATCCACGCCGACGAACAAGCCGTCGCAGCCGCCGCTCCGGCCACTCCCGGCCAGATGAGCCCCGAATATGCCGCCTATAACGAAGCCCTGATCAAGGCCGGCGCCATGTTGGCCGGCGATCGGCTGCGTCCCACCACAACGGCCGCCAGCGTGCGCATCCGCAACGGCAAGACCGAAGTGCTCGATGGCCCCTATGCCGAGACCAAGGAACAGCTTGGTGGCTATTACCTGATCGAAGCCGCCGACATGGACGCCGCCATGGATTGGGCAGGCCGCTGCCCCGCCGCCCAGCGGGGCACAGTCGAAGTGCGCCCCGTCTGGCCGACCCAGGGCTAAGGAAAAGCTATGCGTTACATACTCCTCATCCACCACGACGACGAAGCCCTCGCCAAGGCACCACCCTCGCTCTGGGGCGAATATGCCGCCTTCCGCGAGGCGCTGCTCAAGGCCGGGGCCGGCACGCCCGGCGAACGCCTGGGCGCCAGCACGGAAGGCAAGAGCATCACGCGCCGCTCCGGTGCGCCGGAAATCCTCGACGGCCCCTATGTCGACACCAAGGAGCAGTTTGCCGGCTATGTGCTGCTCGACGTGCCCGATCTCGATGCCGCCATCGCCTGGGCGGCCCGCTGCCCCAGCGCCCAATATGGCACCGTCGAAGTGCGGCCCATCTGGCCGGCCCGCGAACCGTGAGTGAGCTAGGCAACGAGGCGCGCCGGGCCGCCGAGCGCGTGGCGCGCGACAGCTATGGCCGCCTCGTCGCCTTTCTCGCTGCCCGCACCCGCGATGTCGCGGGCGCCGAGGATGCGCTGGCGGAAGCCTTTGCCAGCGCCCTCAAATCCTGGCCGGACGACGGCGTGCCGGACAATCCCGACGCCTGGCTGCTGACCGTGGCCCGCCGCCGCCAGACCGACGCCGTCCGCCGCCGCTACACCCGTACCGCCGGGGAGGTTCATATCCAGCTCATGGCCGAAGAACTCGAAGACGCCGCCGCCCATCCCGATGCCATCCCCGACCGGCGCCTCGCGCTGATGTTCGCCTGCGCCCATCCCGCCATCGAAGCCGGCATGCGCGCGCCGATGATCCTGCAAACCATTCTGGGCCTCACCGCCATCGACATCGCTACAGCTTTTCTCATTCCGCCCGCCACGATGGGCCAGCGCCTGGTGCGCGCCAAAACCCGCATCAAGGACGCCGGAATTCCCTTCGCCATTCCCGAGCGCGAAGACCTGCCCGGCCGGCTCGATGCCGTACTCGAAGCCATCTATGCCGCCTATGCCAAGGGCTGGACCGAAATCGGCGACGCCGCCGCCGACCGCCTCGCCGACGAAGCCATCTGGCTGGGCCGGCTGGTCGTATCGCTCCTGCCCGATGAGCCCGAAGCCAAGGGCATGCTCGCCTTGATGCTCTATGCCGAAGCCCGCCGCCCGGCGCGCCGCGATGCCAACGGTCTCTATGTGCCGCTCGAACAGCAGGACATTGCTTTGTGGGATGAACCGCAAATCATGGCCGCCGAAGCCCTGCTCCGCGCCGCCAATCGCGCCGGTCCCACCGGCCGCTACCAGATCGAAGCCGCCATCCAATCCGCCCACATCGCCCGCCGCGTCACCGGCCGGGCCAATTGGCCCACCATTGTCACGCTCTACGATGTGTTGCTGCAATTGACCGACTCGCCCGTCGTCATCCTCAACCGCGCCGCCGCCCTTGCCGAACGCGACGGTCCCGAAGCCGCGCTAGCCAGCCTCGACACCATCGCCGATGACAAGCGCATGGCCGATTACCAGCCCTATTGGGCCGCCCGCGGCCACTTTGCCGCCCGCGCCGGCCGCAAGGACCAGGCCCACGAGGCCCTCACCCTGGCTATCGGCCTCTCAACCGACGAAGCCGTACGCCAATACCTGACCGGCCAGCGTATGGCATTGCAGGATGGCTAGGCCTTCTTGCGCTGGCGCACCACCGATGCGAGTTCCTCATTGAGTCGCGTCTGCCAACCAGGACCGTCGGCCTTGAAGAAATCAATGATCTCATTGTCGAGCCGCAGGGTCACCTGCTGCTTGCCATTGCCGCTTGGCGGGCGCCCCGGCTTGCCGGGCAATGGAAGGCCAAGCTCGGCAAAAACCTCTCGCGCCGGTCGAAGGCGCTTGATCTCCTCTTCCGTCAAAGGAGCGGTCTCAAAATCGATCAGATACGGATCTGGCTTGTGCTTAGATGCCATATTTCCTGGCCTCCTTGTCGTGCACACGTCGCACACTGATAATCCGGGTCTCGTCTCCGCGAACCGTAAAGGCGATACAGAGCCGCAGCGCATTGGCCCACCCAAAGGCCCTGTATCTTATCTCTCCATAGTCTTTTCGATCGTCTCGCTCGACGATCGCAGCAGACCAATCAAACTCATTCGCAATCTCGAACCCGAAACCACGCATGACGCGGTTCCGCTCCGACTTCTCCTCGTCCCATTCCAAGCGTGCCCCCTTGCTTGCCTGAATAATGTAGTTACATAATTCGTCATCTGCAAGCCGTGCTTGCCCCTGATGCCCCTTTGAGCTATAGCCCGCCCCATGAAGCGCTCGTCACCCCTGGAGGACGGGCGCGTATGTCGTTGTAGTGGCGGCATACACCAACCAGAATGGATATTTCCATGGCTGAGACTAGAGTGCTCAAGGCACAGGCGCGTGAGGGAGTGGGCAAGGGGGCCGCTCGTGAGCTGCGTCGTCAGGGACTCGTTCCCGCTGTTATCTACGGTGACAAGAAACCCCCCGTCACCATCTCCATCGCCTACAAGGATGC
Source organism: Devosia sp. ZW T5_3 (assembly GCF_044987315.1). NCBI lineage: Bacteria > Pseudomonadati > Pseudomonadota > Alphaproteobacteria > Hyphomicrobiales > Devosiaceae > Devosia > Devosia sp. ZW T5_3. The sequence goes on along the minus strand of NZ_JBJDRE010000022.1, from coordinate 42,813 downwards.
GATGAAGTCCATCTACGCCGGTGGCTTCCTCAGCCACGTCCTCGAGCTGGACGTCGATGGCACCAAGCATTCGGTGATCCCGCGCGATTACCAGCTTGATCCGGTCAAGGACTTTGCCCTGCACGTGGATTTTCTGCGCGTCGGCAAGGGCTCCAAGCTCAACGTCCAGGTGCATGTCAACTTCATCAATGAAGAAGCCAGCCCGGGCCTGAAGCGCGGTGGTACGCTCAATATCGTGCACCACACGCTCGACCTGACCGTCGATGCCTCCAATATCCCTGAAGAAGTCACTGTCGATCTGACGGGCCTGGATATCGGCGATAGCATCCACATCTCCAACGTCAAGCTGCCGGCCGGTGCTACCGACCACAGCCACGAAGAAGACGTGACGATCGCGACCATCGTTGCCCCGTCGGCTCTCAAGTCGTCTGAAGGCGGCGAGACCGAGGCTACTGAAGGCGAGGGCGAAGCAAAAGCCGAGTAATCGCCCTTTTGTCTTTGCGCTAGACTATTGGGGCGGCCTTCGGGTCGCCTCATCCATTTTCGGAGCTTTCGATGAAGCTGCTCGTGGGCCTGGGCAATCCAGGCAACCAATATGCCGGCAACCGGCACAATATTGGCTTCATGGCCATTGATGCCGTGGCGCGCGCGCACAATGCCGGCCCCTGGAAGACCAAGCATTCCGCTTTGCTGTCCGAAGCCACGATCGATGGCGAAAAGGTCATGCTGCTCAAGCCACAGACCTTCATGAACCGCTCCGGCGATAGCGTGCAGCAGGTCGCCCAGTTCTATAAGATCGCGCCCGTCGATATCATCGTGCTCTATGACGAACTCGACCTCGCCCCCGGCAAGGTGCGGGTCAAGGTTGGCGGCGGCAATGGCGGGCATAATGGTCTGCGCTCCATCGATCCCCAGATCGGACTCGACTACAAGCGCATCCGCCTCGGCATCGGTCATCCCGGCAAGGAATTCGTCACCCACCATGTGCTGGGCGATTTCGCCAAGGCCGACCAGGCCTGGCTCGATCCCCTGCTCGACGGCATCGCCAAGCATATCGGGCTCGTGCTCAAGGGCGATGACAATGGCTTCATGAACAAGCTGGCGCTGGCCACCGCCGCCGAACCGGCCCCGGCCAAGGCGCCGCCCAAAGCCCAAAGCCATATCCGCCAGGCACGTCCGGCCAAACCGCAGGTCGCCCTCCCAGAAACCGGCCCCATGGCCGCCATGCTCAAAAAACTGTTCAAGGGCGAATAGAACCGGCCCTATGCCGGTGTCACAACTGCGCGACCTTTCGGCCACACCGCCGCTAAAGTTATCAAGCGGTAATGATTTTTTGGCCTATTTAGGTGCATGGTGAACGAAATCCTGCCGGGGTCCGATTTGCTTAAGACTAGTCTTGCCAGCCTCGCCGCCATAGCGGCGCTGTCGTCTGTTTCGGCGGCGGTACTTGCATGCGAGGATTTGCGCATGGTGCCCGGCGGCATCGTCACCCAGGTTACCGATGGCGACACGGTCGTGCTCGACAATGGCATGGTCGTGCGCATGATCGGCACCCAAGCCCCCAAATTGCCGCTCGGACGCGATGGATTCGAGACCTGGCCGCTGGCACCCGAGGCTAAAGCCGCGCTCGAAGCCATCGCCCTCAACAAGCCCGTACGTCTCGGCTATGGCGGAGAAGAAGTCGATCGCTACGAGCGAGCGCTTGCCCATGTCTTCGTCGATGGCCCCGATGGCGAGATCTGGGCGCAGCAATATATGGTCTCCCAGGGCTTGGCCCGCGTCTATTCCTTCCCTGATAACCGAAAATGCCTTGATCTGCTGTTCGCGGCCGAAGGGCGTGCGCGTTTAGCCGGGCTTGGCATCTGGGCCGATCCCTATTACAGCACTCGTGCGGCGGATCGGCCTTCTGACCTTTTGGATCGGCAGGGCCATTACGAACTTGTCGAGGGACGTGTCCTGCTTGCCGATCAATCCGGCGGGCGGGTCTATCTGAACTTTGGCCGGTTCTGGAAAGAAGATTTCACCGCAGTGATCGAAGCGTCTGCGCTCAAGCTTTTTGCCGCAGACGGCATTGATCCATCAGCCCTAGAAGGGGCGCTAGTTCGCATCAGAGGCTGGGTGGACGATCGGGATGGCCCACGCATCGAGATTACTCATCCCGAACAGATCGAGGTTCTGGCAGCACGATGACGCGCACCAAGCACATCATCAACAAGGGTTTGCGCAATGGCTTGCTGGCGGTATCGCTGCTGGCCCTGTCGGCCTGCACCAGCTTTACCGGCTCCCAGATTGCGGTCAGCCAGACCGGTGACATGCCGGCGCCTACCGTGGTTCCCGAGGGCACCGATCCCGAAGACGTGGTCATCGGCCGCCGCGAGCATCCCCGCATCATCGCCGCCTATGGCGGAGTCTATTCCGATCGCGCCGCCGAAATCATGGTCGCCCGCATTGTCGGGCGCCTGCTGGCCGCTGCCGACCAGCCCAATGCTCAGTTCCAGGTCACGATTCTCGACACCTCCGAAGTCAACGCCTTCGCGCTGCCTGGCGGCTATATCTATGTGACGCGCGGCATCCTGGCGCTCGCGTCCGATACCAGCGAATTGGCGGCCGTACTGGCGCACGAAATCGCCCACGTCACCCTGCGCCACGCCCGCGCCCGCACCGATCGCACTCGCACCACCGCCATCGTCGATCGCGTCATCACCGGCGTTTTGGGCGGGGATACTTCGACCGACGCCACTGCCAACCGCACGCGCCAGTCCATGGCCGCTTTTGGCCAGCAGCAGGAACTCGAAGCCGACCACGAAGGCATCAAATTCGCCGGCAAGGCGGGCTACGATCCGCAGGCCGCTGCGCGTTTCCTGGGCGTGATGAGCCGCTTCGCCACCTTCTCGGCTGGCCAGAACGGCAATAATGCCGGCTTCCTGTCCTCGCACCCCTCGACGCCCGCCCGCATCCAGAAGGCGCTGGAAACCGCCCGCACCATGTTCGGCCAGGCCCAGGTCGGGGAGACCGACCGCACCGGCTATCTCGATTCCATTACCGGCCTCACCTTTGGCGACAGCCCCGCCCAGGGCTCGATCGTCGGCCGCAAATTCATCCATTCGGCCAGCAAGTTCACCTTCACCGTGCCCGATGGCTATACGCTGCAGAATTCGCAAAGCGCCGTGGTCGGCGTGGCGGGCGATGGCGAGGCCGTGCGTTTCGACAGCGCCGATGTGCAGGCCAATATCGGCCTTGCCGACTACCTCAAATCGGGTTGGATTGCCGGCCTCAAGACCGACAGCGTCACCACCAGGACCGTCAACGGCATCGAGATGGCCTCGGGCGTCGCCCAGACCGACCAATGGTTCTTCCGCGTCTCGGTCATGCGGCTCGATGGTCAGGTCTATCGCTTCATCTTCGCCGCCAAGGCCGACAGCGCCCGCTTCTCGGCCGGTGCCGAAGCGACGTTGACCAGCTTCCGCCGCACCGATAGCAGCGACCTCAACGCCATCCGCAAGGTCGCCATCCGCATTGTCACCGCCAAGGCCGGCGACACCGCCGATAGCCTGGCCCGCCAAATGGCCGGCCTCAGCCGCGGCGCGGAACTGTTCTATATCATCAACGATCTCTACCCGGGCGATCCCGTCCAGCCCGGCCAGAAATACAAGGTCGTCGTGCTGCAATAGGGCCTGAGGCTCGGGACTTTCCCTCAAGCCCATCCCCCACCACGATGTCATCCCCGCGAAAGCGGGGACCTCTGTTTTGGTGGGCGAGTTGAAACGGAGGTTCCCGCTTTCGCGGAATGACCTTGTGAAGGTTGGAGCCGCTCGCACAATTCCCTCAACTCATCGTCATCACCCGGCTAGTCCGGGTGATCCATCTCTCAGCATCCGCGGCAGCAATGGATTGCCCGGACAAGCCGGGCAATGACGATGGAACTTGACTTAGGGAATGCGGCAGCATGGATTCCGGCCTGCGCCGGAATGTCCCGCGGTTGTTGAATGCTGATTGGCTCTCAAGGAATGCTGTTGGCGGCCTCGCCGATAATGGCTGCCGCGCCACCCGCGCCGACACCGAACAAGGCGGTCAGGCTGTCGCCCAGCAGGGCGAAGGAGACCAGGAGCGCAACGGCAATAAGCCCGGCGAGCAGGCCGTATTCAATCGCCGTGGCGCCGGTCTCGTCCCGGAGAAAATGCAACAACGTCTTCGTCATGCCTGCCCCCGAACACCTGGCTACAACAGATCGCAGAGCGCCGCGATCAGTGGTTCGTCGGCCGGCGGCATCGGGTAGTCACGCAGGGCTTGGGGCCGCACCCATTTGAGGGCGGAATGTTCCTTGGCCTGTGGCTGTCCCTGCCATTTCCGGCAGACGTAAAGTGGCATTAACAGGTGAAAAGTCTCGTAAGAATGACTGGCGAAAGATATCGGTGCCAGGCACGCCGTCTTGGTCAGCACGCCCAGCTCTTCCTCCAGCTCACGGATCAGCGCCGCCTCGGGGCTCTCCCCCGGCTCCACCTTGCCGCCGGGAAACTCCCACAGCCCCGCCATGGACTTGCCTTCTGGCCGCTGTGCAATCAGCACACGCCGATCGGCGTCCACCAGGGCGCAGGCGACGACGAGAAGAATGTGGCCGCTCATGACGCGCCCGGGATGCGATAGGTGTAATCGTACTGGTACATATAGCCGAGCGACCCATAGAGCGCCTTGGCGGCCGGATTGTCCGCCTGCACATTGAGCGCCGCGACCGTCGCGCTGGCCTCTTTCGCCCAGGCCAGCCCGGTGCGCATCATCGCCGCTGCCAGCCCCTGCCGTCGCCGCGTCGTGTCGGTGATCACATTGCCGGTGACGACAATGGCCTCGCCTATCGCCATCAGCCCGCTGGCGACCGCCTGCCCATCGCGATAGACCACCACGCCCGTTGCCGGCACGGCCATGACCGCCAGCAGCGCCCGCAGGCGGGCTACATTCTCATCGCTATAGCTGCGCAATTCCTGCTGCGCCGCTAGGAATGCCGGATCAAGCAGCTCAAACAGCCGCCCCTCCGGGTCAGGCTCGTGCTCGCCTAGCGGCATGGCATAGAGATGGCTGTGGTCGACCGTCGCCCAGCCGCGGGCATCAAGGGCAGCATTGAGCGCCCCACTCGCCAGCGGCGTCGTACGAACGACCACCGGCAATTCGCGCGCCGCAAACCACGCCTGCGCTGCGTCCAGCCGCGCCTCGACATTGTCGCCATCGCTCACATCGAAACACTGCAGCGAATTGGCCCGTTTGGTATAGCCGCCAGCGGCACGGCGCACCCAGGCGCCGTCCCATTCAACTTCGATCCCCGGCCAGGCTGCAAGTCCCGCCCGCTCGAAGGTGGCAATATCGGGCAAGGACATATCAGCTCCGATAATCGCCATTGATGGTGATATAGCCATGCGTCAGGTCACAGGTATAAACGCTCGCCTTGCCTTCCCCCAGCCCCAGGCTGACGGTCAGTTCCAGGTCCTCGCCCTTCATATAGGCGCTGGTCGCCGCTTCGTCGTAAACTGCCGCCCGCTCACCATCCTTGGCCACCAGCAAATCGCCAAAGCGAATGGCCAGCTTGTCGCGATCGGCCGGCTCCCCCGCCTTGCCCACGGCCATCACCACGCGCCCCCAATTGGCGTCTTCGCCGGCAATGGCGGTCTTGACCAATGGAGAGTCGGCAATCGACTTGGCAATGCGGAACGCGCTCTGGTCGGAGGTCGCGCCCTCGACATGGATCGACACCTGCTTGGTCGCCCCTTCCCCGTCACGCACCACCTGGATGGCGAGGTCGAACAACACATCGGCCAAAGCCGCGCCAAAGGTCTCGGCGCGCGGGTCATCGAGGCTGGCAATCGCCTCCACCCCGGCCTTGCCGGTCGCAAAGGCCAGCAGTGTATCGGAGGTGGACGTGTCGCTATCCACCGTGATGGCGTTGAAACTGGTCTGCACATGCCGCGCCAGCAGCGCCTGCAAGACGGGCGCCGCAATCGGCATATCGGTGACCACGAAGCTGAGCATGGTCGCCATGTCAGGCGCGATCATGCCGCTGCCCTTGGCAATGCCGTTGATTTTGACCTCGACCCCGTCGATCTCGAAAATCGCGCCCGAGAGCTTGGGAAAGGTATCGGTCGTCATGATCGCCTTGGCGGGCTCCATCCACGACCCGGCGCCCACCCGCGCCGCCATGTCGTCCAGCACGCCGGCAAATTTGGAGGCATCCAGCGGCTCCCCAATCACCCCCGTCGAGGCTAGGAAAACTTCGGACGGTGCACAGCCCAGCGCCTTGGCGGCATAATCGGCCGTCAGTTCGACGCTCTTTTGCCCCTTGGTGCCGGTAAAGGCATTGGCATTGCCCGAATTGACCACCAGGCCCCGCGCCACCCCGCCGGGCAAATTTGCCTTGCACCAATCCACTGCCGCCGACGAACATTTCGAGCGCGTCAGCACGCCGGCCGCCGTTGTGCCCTCGTCAAACGCCATCAGCAGCACATCGGTGCGGTTCTTGTACTTGATCCCGGCCTCCGCCGTCGCGAAACGCACCCCCGCAATCGCGGGCAGGTCCGGATAGGATTTGGGAGCGAGCGGGGAAACGGGATGGGCCATCTGGGCTGTCCTCTTGGGGGCAAAAGCTGCCTCCGGGTTTGCCCCAAACGCGAGACGTCCGCAAGACGGGTTGCGGACGTTTGCGCATCATGCCCCAAAGCTAGGCGATGGGCGCGAACTGAATGCCGCAATTCTTGACGCGGTTGACCTGCTCGATCGCCTGCATTTCGCCCTTGAACCGCGCCACCTCGGCCGCGGCTGCGCCATCGCCTTTCATGAAGAAGGCAGCAGGCCAGAACAATATGATGGCTACGCCCGTCATGGCCGCATCCTGGCTGCGATTCTTCGATTGCTGCCCGAAGGCCGCGGCGGCCCGGGCGGAGACATTTTCCGCTTCCGCCCGCAATTGGCTACAGCTCAGGTTTTGGTAGAGCCCCGTCGAAACATAGGCCGGTGCAATATCCTTCGGCGGCGTGGCGCAGCCGGCAAGCATCGCCGCGACAGCGGCGACAGGTAGAACGAATTTCATGTAATTACCCCCAGATAGTACTGGAGGTAACAGAGCGAGTTCACCGATGGCAGTCGGACTAATACCAACGGAACGGGACGAATTCTCGTCACCAAGAGCTCCGCTCAATCCAGCAAGCCAACCTTGAAAAACCTAAGCCCTACTGGTATTTCGGTCTGGCTGGCCCCGTAGCTCAGCAGGATAGAGCACAGGATTCCTAATCCTGGGGTCGTGGGTTCGAATCCCGCCGGGGTCACCAGTTTCAGTCTTCCGCCGCCGCGCCGGCCCTTTCGGTAAACACCAGCCCGAGATAATGCTCGCCTGAGCGCACAACGTGGTCGCGCATGGCGCGCTCGGCGGCTTCCACTTGGCCTGCGGCGATGGTTTCGGCGATGAGCTTGTGTTCGGCCAGCGCGCGGGCGCGTTCGTCTGGGTCCGAATGGATGATGCGGCGCGTGCCTTCATCATAAAAGCGCTGCCGCTCGATGAGCCGGGCCAGATAAAGGCATTGCGAAGCAATATGGATCTGTTCGTGGAACACGCCGTTGAGCTCGATCAGCCTTCCGGCATCGCCTGCGGCGCTGGCCTCGGCCATGGACGCAATCGTCGCATGCAGCGCGGCGCCGCCTGCCTTGTCGATCCGCCGCGCCGCCAGGTGCGCGATCATCGATTCGAGCGCGGCTCGCGCCAGGATCATTTCCTCCGCCCAAGTCCGGCTATAGAGCACGACGATCCCCCGCCGCGGCAGCGTCGAGATCAGCCCTTCGGTCTCCAATTGCCGCAGCGCTTCTTTGAGCGGGGTGGTGCTGACGCCCAGCTCCTCGGCCAATTGCCGCTCATTGAGCTTTTCCTGCGGCGCAAACCGCCCGGACAGAATAGCCATGCGCAGCGCCTTGTGCACATGATCGCGCAGCGTCAGGCTGAGCTTTGGATCAAGCCGTTCCAGCCGCGCCGCACCGTGATCCTGCATGACAATCTCTCCGCACCAAGCTTGGGTATAGCAAGTTTCCGCTGGCCTGGCAGGCCCCTATGCCGCCGGCGCCCAGCCGCTATATTTGGGATGGTCCGCGTCCAGCGGCAGCGCAATATCGGTCCCGGTTTCCGACGAATGATAGATCGCCGTTACCAGCTCGAGCGCCTGCCGTGCATCCGCCGTCGTTACCGGCAGCGGCGCACCGGTGGTGATCGCCTGGTGGAACAGCCGCAATTGGGTGGTGTGACGCGAGGGCACGAATTGCCAATCGGCCAGCACGGCATCGATCCGCGCGCCAATCTCCGGCGTTTTGGCAATGATCTGCCAATCCGCCTCACCCGGCCGATAGGGCGCATGATCGCTTTCAAGGGTCAGGTTTTCGAACGCCAGACGAATGCGCGTCAACTGGTCGGCCGAGCCTAACGTCGCCGTCAGCGACACCAGCGCGCCATTTTGCATGCGCAGCGAGGCCGACAGGCAATCCTCAACCTCAATGTCGTTGACCCTCGTATCGACCCGCCCGAACACCCGATCCACCGGCCCCATCAGATAGGTCATCATGTCATGCGGGTGGATAGCATGGGCCATCAGCACCCCGCCCAGCTCCGTCTTCCATTTGCCGCGCCACGGCACCGCATAATAGTCCGGCCCGCGCCGCCAGAAGGTTTCCACCGTTCCCGCATAGGCTTTGCCCGCGAGGCCAGCATCGATCACCGCCTTGGCCTTGGCCACCCCATTGCCATAGCGATATTGAAACACCGGCATCAGCCGGCCTGTCGAACGGGCCTCCGCCGCCATGATCACATCGATCTCGGCCAGCGAGCCGACCAGCGGCTTCTCGCACACCACATGCTTGCCCGCGGCCAGCGCCGCCAGACTCTGTTCCAGATGCAGGCCCGGCGGCGTGCAGATATCGATGACATCGATCCCCGGCATAGCCAGCAGCGCTTCAAACGAAGTCGTGCGCCCCGCAATGCCGAACTCGTCGCCCACCGCCGCCAGCCGTTCCTCGTTGAGATCACACAGCGCGACCACCTCGAACAATTCGGCATTGGGCACATAGCCCTCCACCAAATGGGTACGCCCCGCGCCGCATCCCACGATCCCGACCCTAAGCTTGGCTGTCATATCAAATTCCAATTGCTTGATGTGCCCAGCCTCAAGCCGGGCACACCAGAAGGCTTTTAGCCGCGCGCGACTGCTTGCGCCATGCCGGCAACCAGGTCGGCGGCGCCCTGTTCGCTCGATTTGGCTTCGAACGCCACTTCTTCGGCCACACTCATCAGCACGGTCGTGCCCTCGCCCGCCCCTTGCGGCGGCGCTGGCGGCAACGCGCCGATCACCGAAGCGATATTGTCCAGATAGGTCAGTGCTTCCTGCGAAGCTTCATCCAGCGATGGTAGGATGGCCTGGCGCGTTTCCGGCGCCTCGGGCGCACCGCGCTCGACGCCCAGGATTTGCATGGATTCTGGATTGTTGATGAAGAAGTCGAGGAACTTGCCCGCCAGTTCGGGGTCCTTGGTCTGCGAGCTCAGGCTGAAATACATCGAGGGCTTGAGATATTGCCCCGGCTGGCCGCCTTCGATCACCGGAATGCTGGTCACGCCCAGCCGATCGGTATTGGCCTTCTGGTAGCTCACCAACTGGTTGGACTGCGCAATGCCTGTGGCCGCCTTGCCAACGGTAACGACGCTGGTATCCACATTGCCCTGCGACAGCGCCTGCACATCGGCCGGCACGCAGGCGCCCGCCTTGCGCATTTCGCTCCACAGATCGAACCAGGCCTTGGCGTCGGTCTCATCAAACCCCAGGCTGCCATCGGCCGTATACGACGCCTTGCCGCGCTGGCGCAGATAGGTCTCGAACGAGGTTTCGTGCCCGCTGGCATCCTGTGTGCCGAAAAAGCCCGTGCGCGTGGTCTTGCTGGTAAATTGGGTGCACAGATCGGCAAACTGCTCCCAGGTGGTGCCGATCGTCGGCGGCTCGATACCAGCTTCTTCCCAGGCAGTCAGGTTCAGGATCACCGCCCCGGTATTAGCGCCCAGGCTAATGCCATAGACCTTGCCATCCACCCGGCCGACGTCAATCCGCTCTTCCGGCCAATTGGAGAGATCAATCGTCGAGGCCAGCAGATCATCGAGCGGCAGCAGCACGCCGCGCCCGGCATATTCAAAGATATAGCGGTAATCCATCTGGATCACGTCGGGCGGATTGCCGCCAGCAGTCTGGGTGGCCAGCCACGTCCAGTAATCGCCGCCGCCCGGCAGGGTCTGGCCCTCGATTTCGACGCCCGCATTGGCGGCCTTGAACAGATCGATGATCTTGTTGGTCCGCTCCGCCCGTTCGGCATTGCCCCACCAGCTCAGCCGCAAGCGGCTCTCCTGGGCAAAAGCCGCACCCCCGCCGATCAGCCCAGCCAGCGTCAGCGCCGAACTCGCCGCTAGAAAATTCCGTCTCGTCAATTCAGGCATTCGAGGCTCCTCCCTCAATACGTGAAATTGAAATCTGATATATCAAATTTGCGAGACGGGTCAAGGCTAGTATGGAAGATCAGAACGGCGAACACGGCCCGCGTACGAACGCGGACGCCCTCGCCAGCCATCAATTTCGAGATCTCAGGAGAAGGACTGCGCCGCAGAGGTGCGGTCATCATTCATGGCCCGCTGCGCGCTGGCCAGCGCTGGAAAAAGGCGCGGCGGACCTCAGCCCGCCGCGCCGTCGCAATTATTGCCCGGCAGCCTGGGCCGAGTACATGTAGCTGTCATAGGTATATTCGGCGACGCGGAACCACTCGAAGCTCTCGTCGCGGAATTTCTTCCAGCTCGGATAGATCGCCGCCCATTGCGGATTGTTGGCCGTATATTCCTCGTACAGCTCGAACGTCGCCTTGTAGGCAGCGTCCAGCACATCGCGCGGCAGCGGCCGCAGCTGCACGCCCTTGCCCACCAGCGAGCGGATCGCGGCGGTGTTCTTGACGTCGTACAGCGCCTGCATGTTGATATTGGCCGCCTTGCAGGCAGTGTCGAGCGCCACCTTGTAGGTCTCGGGCAGCGCTTCGTACTGCGCCTTGTTGATGTAGAAGTGGATGGTCAGCCCGCCTTCCCAATAGGCCGGATAATAGTAGTAGGGCGCGATCTGGTAGAAGCCCAGGCGCTCGTCATCATAGGGCCCGACCCATTCGGCCGCGTCGATCGTGCCGCGTTCCAGCGCCGGGTAGATGTCACCGCCCGGCAGTTGCTGGGGCACCACGCCCAGGCGCGACATCACTTCGCCAGCCACGCCCGCGATACGCATCTTGATGCCGGAGAGATCGGCCAGGCTATTGATTTCCTTGCGGAACCAGCCCCCCATCTGTGCCCCAGTCGCGCCGCCCGGAATGCCGACAACGCCGTATTCCTCAAGGAAGGTATTGTAGAGCTCGTTCCCGCCGCCATGATAGAGCCAGGCATTCTGCTGGCGCGCATTGAGGCCGAACGGAATGGTCGAGCCGATGGCAAAGGTCGGGTTCTTGCCGGTGAAATAATAGCCGCAGGTATGGGCGATTTCCACCGTATTGGCCTGCACCGCGTCGATGGCCTGGGCACCCGGCACCAATTCGCCGGCCTGGAACACCTGGATCTGGAACTTGCCGTCGGTGATCTTGGAGAGAGCCTCCGCCATCACCACGGCGCCGCCATAGATGGTGTCGAGATTATTCGGAAAACCCGACGTCAGGCGCCAGCGCAGCGTCGGCAATTCCTGGGCAATCGCGGGGGTGGCCAGCACCGTGCCAGCAGCGGCGGCGACGCCGGCTGCAGCGCCCTTGCCCAAAAAGTTACGTCGATTGAGATCAGCAGTCACGTTCAGTCCTCCTCAGGTGTTTTAGATCGTCACGGAGCCGGAGCCGCCGGAGCGGGCTCGGCGCCAAAACTGGGTGCGGCCGGAGCCGCGTCTGGCGCGGGCGCGCCAAAGCTGGGGGCTGCGGGCGCAGCCGGAGCGGCAGGTGCCCCAAAGCTAGGTGCCGGAGCCCCAAAGCTTGGCGCAGCCGGGCCACCGAATGGCGCCGCTGGCGTGCCGAACGGGTTTTCCCCACCCGCGCCGGGCATTGGCACATTGAGCCGGATGCTGGCCGGATCGACCGCGGCAGCGCTCGATTTGTAGTGCGTCACCAATTGCGGGAAGAACATCACCAGCAGCACCATGACCAGCTGGATGCCCAGGAATGGCAGCGCCCCCATATAGATTTGTCCCGATGTCACCGGCTGGATCGTCGCGCCGGTCACCCGGTCCTTGTAGGCCCGCGATGGCGCTACCGATCTGAGATAGAACAGCGAGAACCCGAAGGGCGGATGCATGAACGAGGTTTGCATATTGATCGCCAGCATCACGCCGAACCAGATCAGGTCGATCCCCAGTGCCTCGGCCACCGGCGCCAGCAGCGGGATGATGATGAAGGCCAATTCGAAATAATCGAGGAAGAAGGCGAGGAAGAAGACCAAAAGGTTGGCGATGATCAGGAAGCCGATCACCCCGCCCGGGATCGAGGTCATCAGGTGCTCGACCCAGACATGGCCGTTGACGCCATAGAAGGTCAGCGAGAAGACGCGCGCGCCGAGCAGGATGAAGATCACGAAGCATGACAGCTTGGCCGTCGAATAGAGCGCCGACTTGACCATGGGCAGGTCCAGCTTGCGGTTGAGCATGGCCAAGACCAGCGCACCCACCGCCCCCATCGCGCCACCTTCAGTGGGCGTGGCAAAGCCGATGAAGATCGTGCCGAGCACGAGGAATATCAGCACCAGCGGCGGCACCAGCGAGGTGATCACCCGCGCCAGCAGTTTCCAGCCACGCAGCGTACGCGCCTCCGGCGGCAGCGCCGGCACGCTCTTGGGATAGATCATCGACATGACGATGATATAGGCGGCATAAGCGGCCACCAGCAGCAGCCCGGGCACCAGCGCGCCCTTGTACATATCGCCCACCGAGCGACCCAATTGGTCGGCCAGGATGATCAGCACCAGGCTGGGCGGAATGATCTGCGCCAATGTACCCGACGCTGCGATCGTCCCGGCCGCGACCTTGCGGTCATAGCCATAGCGCATCATGATCGGCAGCGAGATCAGGCCCATCGAAATCACCGACGCCGCCACCACGCCCGTGGTTGCCGCCAGGATCGCGCCTACGAAGATCACCGCGAAAGCCAAGCCCCCGCGCACCGGCCCGAATAGCTGCCCGATGGTATCGAGCAGGTCCTCCGCCATGCCGCTCCGTTCGAGGATCAACCCCATGAAGGTGAAGAACGGAATGGCCAGCAATGTCTCGTTGGACATCTGCCCGAAGATGCGGTCGGGAATGGCGCCGAACAGGTTGATCGGCAGCAGCCCCATTTCGATGCCGACAAAACCGAAGGCAAAGCCGACAAAGGCCAGCGCGAACGCCACCGGATAGCCGAGCAACAGCACGACGATCAGCGACAGGAACATGATGGGCGCGAGATTTTCCGCGAAGAAGGCAAACATTATGAAATTCCCGGCCTAGAGTGCTGCAGCTTCGGCATCGGCAACCGATACCGGATCGGGAATTTGCCCGCGCAGAACGGCGATGCGCTTGATCAGCTCGGACACGCCCTGCAGGAACAGCAGGCCGAACCCGGCTGGGATCAGCGCCCAGACCGGCCACAAGACCAGCCCGCCGGTATTGTTGGAGATTTCACCGCTGGCGAACTTGGCCGCCACTATGGGCCAGGACAGGTAGATGGTGATCAGGCAGAACGGGAACAGGAAGAAGATCGTCCCCAGGATGTCCACCCAGAGCTGCGCCTTGCGCGGCAATTGCCCATAGAGCAGGTCGACCTTGACGTGCTCGCTATTGAGCAGGGTATAGCCCGCCGCAATCAGAAACACGGCCGAGAACAGATACCACTGTGCCTCTAGCCAGGCATTGGAGCTGAGATTGAACAGCTTGCGCGTCGTCGCATTGACCGCGCTGATCAGCACCGCCGCCAGCAACAGCCACGACACGGCCTTCCCGATAACAGTATTGATCGCGTCGATCGCGCGCGACAACGCCAACAAACCAGCCATGGAGTCCTCCCGAGGGTTCCGCACGTTGGCGGACGGCCATTTGGGAGCCAGTGCTAGAACGCGTCACCCCGCCGGACAATATAGCCATGTGGCCCAAATGCGGGAGCATACCCAGTACTGGGTACGAAGGCTCCTGCGCCTAGACCAACCCATTCTCGATGGCATACCGCGTCAATCCCGCCGTAGAAGTGACGCCGAGTTTCTTCTTGATCTTCTTGCGGTGCGTTTCAACCGTTGCCGCCGAGATCGACAGCGCCTCGGCCACCTGCTTGTTGCTCTGCCCCGCCGCGATCAGCAGCAGCACCGAATATTCCCGCGCCGTCAGCGGCTGGGCCGCCTCGCTGGCCCGGCGCTCCAGCAACACATCCGACACGCCCGAGGAGAAATAAGTGCCCCCAGCCGCCACCGTCTCGATCGCCTCCACGATTTCCTCGGTCGACACATCCTTGAGTACATAACCCGAGGCGCCATGCATCACCGAGGTCGAGATATATTCCCGGCTATCATGCATCGAGAGCATCAGCACCCGCGTTTCCGGCACCTGTTCGCGGAACAGCTCCAGCGCCTCGATGCCGTTCACATGGGGCATGTTGATATCCATCAACGCCACCTGCGGCCGTGTCGCCCGGGCGATTTCGAGCCCCGCCAGCGCCAGCCCCGCTACCCCCACCACATCGATATGCTCGAAGGTTTCAAGGATCGCCTTGAGCCCGTCCAGCACCAGCGGATGATTGTCGACCAGCAGCACCTTGATCGGTTTCTCGCTCATGCCACTTCGCTCAGCTCCGCCTGCGGCAGGCTGGCCGATTTGGGCAGGCTGGCCTGCAGCCGCGTGCCGCTCGGCGAAGTCTGGATCAGCAGCAGCCCGCCGAAATGGGCCATCCGTTCCTGCATATTGCGCAGCCCCAGCCCGCCCATGCCGCTCTGCCCGGCAAAGCCCTTGCCGTCATCCTCGATGATCATCTGCACCCGCCCCTTGGGGCTGAGCACGGTGATCGACACGCTATTGGCGCCGGCATGCCGCTCGACATTGTTGAGCGCTTCCTGCGCCACCCGATACAGCGCCGTGCTCGCCTCGGCCTTGGGCCGCACCTTGAACCCGCTATATTCCAGCTGCGTCGCAATCCCCGTCCGCTCGGAAAAATTGTGGCACAGCGCTTCGAGCGCCGAACTCAGCCCCAGATCGTCCAGCACGCGCGGCCGCAGATCATGCGACAGGCGCCGCACTTCCTTGATCGCCCCGTTCAGCGCCTCGGCCCCCCGCTCGATGGCGCCGATCGCGTCGGCACTGTCATTGCTGGCCTTACGCCGCGCCAGGTCGATCGCATAGCGCACCCCGATCAGGTTCTGCGAAATCCCGTCATGCAGCTCCCGCGCCAGCCGCGAACGCTCCTCTTCCTGCGTATCCACGATGCGCTGCGTCAATTGCTTGAGCTTGCTGTCCGCCATGCGCCGCTCGCGCGCATTGAGCAGCATGCAGGTGGCAAAAACGATCAACACCGCCGGCACGGCAATCAGCGCGACGATGAAGAATGTCTGCCCGATACTGGCCCGCAATTCGGCCTTGGCCGCAGCGGTCTGGGCGAACACATCGTCGAGATACACCCCCGTCCCCAGCATCCAGCGCCATTTATCCAGCCCCACCGCGAACGATAGTTTGTCCGCCATCGCCCCGGCCGAGGGCTTTTCCCATTTATACTGGTGCAGCCCACCCCCCTCCTTGGCCCGCTGGATCAGGTTGGCGATCACATGGTCGCCGTCCGGGTCCACCAGATCGAGCCAATTCTGCCCCGGCCGATAGGTCTGGCGCGGATGCACGACATTGTTGCCGTCATAATCGTAGACGAAGAAATACCCGTCCTGCCCATAATCGAGCGTGGTCAGAATGGCGCGCACCTGCTCCTTGGCTGCTTCATCATCGGGTCCTGCCGCCTGGTAGATATCGTCGATCGCCGAAATCGCCAGATTGGTGAGGTTCAGCAGTTCGGTCTGCTTGGCCTCCAGCAGATTGCTTTCGAACGTATCGATACTGGTCTGGGCCAGCCGCGTGGACTGCCAGGTGATCAAAAGGGTAATCGCCGATATCGCCACGATCAGCGGAATGATCGCCAGCGCCAGAATTTGATATCGCAGGTTCACCGCCGTCTCCCCTTTGCGTCGGTCAGGCTGCTGGTTTTGCGGCCAAACCGGCTTGGCCGCAAGGGCGTCGTTTTGTCCTGATTCACCCCGCGTTAAGGCAATGGCAGTGCAATAGTGCCAGACAGCACCATCATTTGGCCATCAGCGGCAGCTTAATCGCGCCGCAATCGCCCTGCCCAACAAAGGAAAACCAATGCCCGTTTTGCGCCTCACCCGACCCGTGGCAGCTGCCGCCTTCGCCCTGCTGACAGCTGCTGCACTCGCCGGATGCAGCATGGGCGGCGGCGGTGGCAGCACTGGCGCCGCACTGCATCCGGGCCTCAGCGCCCGCATGGACCAGCCCGGCGCGAGCCTCGACCGAGCCCAGGCCCTCAGCATCGTCAACGCCTACCGCGCCACCAATGGCATTGCCCCCCTGACGCCCGATACAGGCCTCGACGGCACCGCCCAGGCCCTGGCCAATCAATATGCTGAGACCGGCACCCCGCCCAAGACCCCGCAGGGCCTGCGTGTCATGAAGCTCAGCGCCGGTTACGCCACCTTTGCCGAAACCTTTTCGGGCTGGCGCAACAACCCGGCCGACGCGGCTGGCCTGACCTCGGCTGGCGGCAAGGCCGGCGTTGCCATGGCCTTCAATCCCGCCTCCAGCTACGGCGTCTATTGGGTCCTGGTTGTTGGCGACTGAGCCCGAGCTCATTGACGCGCGGGGGCTCAAATGCCCCCTCCCGGTGCTGCGCATGGAGAAACGGCTCGATAGCCTGCCCTCCGGCGCAGCCCTGACCGTGCTCGCCACCGACCCCATGGCCAAGGTCGATATCCCGCTCTATTGCCGCCAGCACGGGCACAATTGCACCCTCACCACCGAGGGTGACGTGCTGCGGTTTTCCATCCTTAAAAGCTGATCAAAAAACCGGCCGCGTCCGCGGCACCGGGATATCCCCGCCCGCCACTGGCACGCCAGGCCGCAGCCCGCCATCCAATGCCGCTTCCGTCGTCGTCGGCGCGGCAAACATCGGCACATGCGCCGGCCGCGGCCGCGGCAGTACCACGCCCACCGCCATCCGCCCCAGATCGGTCGCCACATAGGTGTTGGGCACGACCGTATCGGTCAGGTAGGTCGGCTGGCCCTTGAGCCCCATCGGGAACGCGGCTTCCTGCGCCTTCACATAATCCTGCGAACCCTTGCCACAGATATTGGCGCGCATATCGACCGGCGCCGCACCCGGATTATTGGCCAGGTTGAGCACCGTCTGGCCGCTCGGCTGCATGCTGCCGGACAGCCCCTTGAGCACCAGTTCAGCCGCGCGTTCATTGCGTTCGCGCGCCGACGAGCCACCCAGCACAATGGCCAGCAACCGGCGCCCATTGCGCTCCACCGTCGCCACCATATTGAGCCCGGACGCGCAGACAAAGCCGGTCTTCATGCCGGTCGTGCCGGAAAATTTGGTCAGCAATTCATTCTGCGATTCCAGCCGTGCCTTACCCACCTGCACCACTTCGGTGCCGAACATCGGCAGGTATTGCGGAAAGCTCTGGCGGATATAGAGCGCCAGCACGGCCAGATCCCGCGCCGACATGTATTGCCCGGGATCGTGCAGGCCATTAGGATTGTTAAAATGGCTGGCGGTCAGCCCCATCCGCGCCGCCACATCGTTCATCTTGGCGACGAAGCCCGCTTCGCTGCCGCCCACCGTCTCGGCAATCGCCATCGCCGTGTCATTGGCCGATTTGACGATCATCACATAAAGCGCGTCTTTCAGGCTCATGGCGCTGCCCACCGGCAGGCCCGAGCGCGAGGGCGCCTGCTTGAGGGCCTTGGCCGACAGGATCACCGGCGTATCCAGCGTCACCGTCCCCTTGGCGATTTCCTCAAACACCACATAGGCCGTCATCATCTTGGTCAGCGATGCCGGATGCCAGGGTTGGCCAGCCTCCTGCGCATAAAGCACGTCGAGATTGTCCATATCGACCAGCAGCATCGGATTGGCCCGCGCTGCCCCAAGGGCGGCGGCGAGGCTGACAAGGCAGGCAAAGGCGAAAAGGCCGAGACGGCGGGCATACGGCAAGTGACAAAGTCTCCGAGTATGTCGGGAAGGCGCTTCCTCTTACCAGCGCCCTCCCCTTATCTCAATGTGGCCAAGCCCCCGGTGACAGGCTTTTGACCGCTCCTGACACCCTCTGGCAGCACAAGCGTTCAACTTTGTGGCAGCACAGACACGAGGAGCCCCACCATGACCACCATCATCACCGTTCTGACCGAAGGCTTTGCCGATTGGGAAACCGCCCTGCTTAATGCCGGCGCCCGCAGCTATCTCGGCATCGACACCAAATTCGCCACTCCGGGCGGCAAGCCGGTCACCTCGGCCGGTGGCCTCAGGATAACGCCGGATCTGGCAGTGGAAGACATCGATCCCGCCACGCTCGACGCCCTCGTCGTCTGCGGTGGAACTGCCTGGGCCAGCGATGCCCCACCCGATATCGCAGCAGTGCTCGTGGCAGCCCGCGACGCTGGCAAGACCGTTGCCGGCATTTGCGATGGCACGCTGGCACTCGCCCGCGCCGGCATTCTCGATAATGTCGCGCATACCTCCAATTCAGCCGACAATCTCACCCCGACTGGCTATGCCGGCGCAGCCCACTACAAGGATCAACCGCAGGCAGTGGTCGATGGCAGGATCGTCACCGCGCCGGGCACCGCTCCGGTGAGCTTCATGGGCGGCGTGCTGGAGACATTGGGCCTGCGTAACGGCGATCTGGACTTCTATCTCGGGCTCTACGGCGCCGAACATCGGGCGGCCTGATCACTTACCCCTAGGCACAAGCAGTAACCGTGTTTATATTTGTGCCTAAGTTCTTCAAGCCTAAGGTCCGCACATGCCTCTCACCGATACCTCCAAATCCGCCAATTGCCTGGCCATGTCCGACGTGCTCAACCGCATCGGCGACAAGTGGAGCGTCATGGTCGTGGGCATTCTCGGCCAGAATGGCACGCTGCGCTTCAACGAGCTCAAGCGCATGATCAATGGCGTGTCCCAGCGCATGCTGACCCTGACCCTGCGCAATCTCGAGCGCGACGGGCTGGTTACCCGCACCATCTATCCCGAAGTGCCGCCGCGCGTGGAATATAGCCTGACCGAGCTGGGCAAGACCCTCCAGGTGCCGATCAGCGGCCTCTGGGATTGGTCGGCCGAACATCACGGCACGATTATGGAAGCCCGCGCCATCTATGACGCCCGCGAAACCACAACCACCCCGGCCGAACCACGCAAGGCCGCCTACGCCCGCGACTGATCGGCCATGTGGACGCGATCCGTATTGGCAGGCCAAATCTCTGCATTTGGCATCGAGCCCGGTGACGCAATTCTGGTGCATGCCGGCCTGCGCTCGGTCGGACCCATGCTTGGCGGGCCCGATGCCCTGGTCGCAGCACTCATGGACGCAGTCGGGCCCACCGGTACGATCCTGGGCTATTGCGACTGGAACTATGACGACCGCGGCCTGCCGGACCCGGCTTTGCGCGTCGACGTACCCCCGTTCGATCCCGAACGCTCCCGCGCCACGCGCGACAATGGTGCATTTCCCGAACTGCTGCGCACCACGCCCGGCGCCCGGCGCAGCGCCAGCCCCGGGGCATCCTGCGCCGCGCTCGGTGGCAGGGCCGACTGGTTCACCGCCGATCATGCGCTCGACTATGGCTATGGCCCGCAATCGCCCTTCGGCAAGCTGGTCGAGGCCGGCGGCAAGACCATGCTGATCGGCGCGCCGCTCGATACCATGACGCTACTGCACCATGCCGAACATCTCGCCGACATTCCCGGCAAGCGCCTGCGCCGCTATCAAGCGCCGATCCTGGTGGACGGGCAGACGACATGGCGCGACTTTGAGGAATTCGACACTTCCGACCCGGTGGTCGAAGGACTGCCCGATGACTATTTCGCGGACGTGGCCGAGGATTTCCTGGCCACCGGACAAGGCCGACGCGGACTGATCGGTCACGCCCCATCGGTATTGGTCGATGCCCCAGCCATCGTCGCTTTCGCGGTCGAATGGCTGGAACATCACTGTCCGCCGTAGGACCAGTCGACATTCACTCAGGCTGAGCCGAAAATGGCGGGTTTCGAGAACCGGAGCGCAGCGTACTTTTGGGTACGTGAGCACCGGAAGCGCAGAAAACCGCCATTTGCAGGCCAGCATCAGCGAATGCCGACTGGTCCTAGGCGTTAAAGCCGCTATCGACCAAGATCGAGCTTCCGGTAATGCTGCGGCCACCCGGCCCCGCCAGATGCAGGACTGCCGCCGCGACATCGTCCGGTGCACCGAACCGGCCCAAGGCGTTATGCATCAGTTGGCTAGCGGCATGAGCCCCATTGGCGGGGTTCATATCGGTATCGGTCGAGCCGGGATCGACCGTGTTGACGGTAATCCCCTGCGGCCCCAACTCACGCGCCAATGCCCGCGTCATGCCGAGCAACGCCGATTTACTGGAGACATAGAGCGCCAGGCCCGCACTGGGCACGCGGGTCGATAGATTGCTGCCGATCGAGATGATCCGGCCGCCATTGGGCATGTGCCGCGCCGCCGCTTGCGCCGCGAAAAATGGCGCCCTGGCGTGAATGGCGAACAGCCGGTCGAAATCGGCCTGCGAGACATCGGCAAACGGCCCGCCATCGCCGACCCCGGCATTGTTGACCAGCACATCGAGCTTGCCGAAATGGCTCACCGCGCGCTCGACGGCTGCCACCACCGCATCCGCATCAGCTGAATCGGCCTGGAATGCCAAAGCCTTGCGGCCAAGCTGGGTAATCTGCCGGCTGACTGCCTCGGCCCGCTCGCCATTGCTGGCAAAGGTGAAGGCCACATCCGCGCCGGCTTTGGCCAGGGCAATGGCAATCGCTGCTCCAATGCCGCGGCTGCCCCCGGTTACAAGGGCGACCTGGTCGAGAAGTTCGGGTTTGGACCGCATATTCGTCTCCATTTTCTAACGATCGGTACATAATAGCTAGACCGGCTTGTGATGGCTGGTCAATGGTTTTATACTGATCGGTAGAAAATCATTTGGACACCCGGTTTTGGCAGGACGCCCGCGCGAGTTTGATCGAACCAAGGCCTTGCATGATGCCATGCTGCTGTTTTGGGAGCGCGGCTATGAGGGCACCTCGGTTGGCGACCTCTCCGAGGCTCTCGACATCGGCAAGCCCAGTCTCTACGCCGCCTTCGGCAACAAGGAAAATCTGTTCCTCGAAGCCCTCCAGCTCTATGAAGACCGCTATGGCTGCTTTTCCCCGAGCGCCTTGAACGAGGCACCCACCGCCCGCATTGCCTTTGCCGAAACACTGCGGCGCAATGCCGAATCCCAGCTCAATCCCGATACACCGCCCGGCTGTTTTATCGTGCTCGCGGCCACGGTCGGCACGCCGCAAAATGCCGAAGTCCGCGCCCACCTGACCCGCCGCCGGCAAGCCACGCGCGATCATCTGGCCGCCCGCCTGGCGCGCGGCATTGCCGACGGCGACGTGCCGGCCAGCGCCGACCCGCAGGCCATTGCCACCTTCTACGCCACGGTCATCAATGGCCTCGCCATCGAAGCCCGCGACGGCGCCCAACAGGCCGATCTCGATCGCATCGTTACCGGCGCACTGGCCGCATGGGATTCATTGGTCGGCGCATGAAAAAGGCGGGCTCCTCGCCCGCCTTCATTGTTGCTAGATCAGCGCCACGATCTTCTTCTTGCGCCACACGAAGCGATACCAGCTCGCCTGCGCCACCAGCATCACCGTGAAGCTCGCCGCATAGGCGATCCAGATGCCATGCAGCCCCAGGCTCGTCCGGCTGAGTACGACCGCGCCCGGCAATTCGATGAGCAGGATACAGGCCAGCGAGATCACCATGGGCGCCACCACCGTGCCGCTCGAGCGCATGATGCCCGAGAACACCACGCTCCAGCCAAAGCACAGCATGCTCCACAGCACGATATGCAGCAGCGTCTCGGTCACTTCGATCACCGCCGGATCGGTGATGAACAGCGCCACCAGATGCTGGGAGAACAGGTACGCGACCAGGATCAACGTGCCGGTGATGATCAGATTGAGCACCAGCGCCGTCTTGGTGATCCCCCACAATTGCCCCGCCTGCCCCGCGCCAATGGCCTGCGCCCCGAAAATCGAGGCGGCAATGCCGATCGACATGGCCGGAAACTGCACATAGCCAATCACCTGGTTGACCGCGCCATAGGCGGCCGTGGCATCCGAGCCAAAGCCATTGACCAGCCCCACCACCACGATGGCCGAGATCGAGGAAATCACCATCTGCAACCCGGCCGGCACGCCCAGCCGCAGGATCAACCCCAAGAGCTTGAAGTCGGGCACCATGGCCCGCAACAAGGTCGCATCCGGCGCCAGCGGCAATTTGCGGGCGCGCATATAGATGAAGAGGAAAATCAGCACCGATACGAAGCCGGCAATAAAGGCATAAGCCGCCGCCAGCAGCCCCAGCTTGGGCAGGCCGAACCAGCCCTGGATCAGCGCCGGCGTCACCAACAGGCTTACCATCAGCGAAATGATCAGCGCCACCAGCGGCGTCACCGTATCGCCCACCCCGCGCAACACCGAGGTCACGACGAGGAATACGAAAAAGCCCGGCATGCCGATCAGCACGATCCGCGCATAGTCGGTCGACAATCCCAGAATATTGGCCGGCGCACCCAGCACCTGCATGATCTGGGGCGTAAACGTGCCACCGATAATGGCGACAATGACGCCTAAAGTGATCGTCGCGGTGAGCGTTGTGCCAGCAATTTGCTTGACCTTGTCAACATTGCGCGCGCCCCAGGCCTGCCCGATCAGCACCGTGGCGCCCGAGGAGAGCCCGATGATAAAGCTCATCAAAAAGAACAGGATAGGGAAGAAAGTGGAGATCGCCGCCAGCGCCTCCACCCCAACCATCTGCCCGACATAAACGGCATTGGCGGTTCCTGACAGCGACTGCAGGATATTGGAAACCATCAACGGAATTAGGAAAAACGTAAACCGCTGCCAGAGCGGCTTGGACATGGGGTTCATCAGAACGCTCCAGAAAGCCTCAACAAAAATTGCGTCACGTCGGCCCTGAACACAGTGGCAATCCCATTATGCTGGGACACACTGCGGGGACCATTTCACACCCAAAAGATCGGGTGCCGGCTGGACGGGCGCTTGAGGCTTTGAAATGACACAGCCGCTTGTCTACGCTTGGCTCCCAAAGTCGTCAACGGCGCAGGCGGCGTCCCCCGGCCATTGTTGAGCAAACGCCACACCGCTAGTATTGCGCCATGATCAAAGCCCTGCTCGCGCCCCTGCTTCTCGTCCTCCTCGGCCACCCCGCTTTCGCCGGCACCATGGAGAGCAAATCCTTCCCCAGTCCGGGCCTGGGCGGCACCATCAACGCCCTGGTCTATCGCCCCGACGGCCCGCCACCATCGGGCGGCTGGCCCGTCATCTACCTGCTGCACGGCCTGGGCGGCGATCAAACCAGCTGGCGCGATCTCGGCCATATCCAGCCTACGCTCGACGACATGATGGGCCACGCCATCAAGTCCGCCCTCGTGGTCATGCCCGGCGCCGGTCCCGAAGGCTGGTACGTCGATTCCCGCGATATCGGCGGCCCCGGCAATTCCGAAACTGCTGTCGTCACCGACCTCCGCCAAGCCATCGAAAGCGCCTATCCCGTCCGCACCGACAAGGGCGGCCGCGCCATAGCGGGCCTCTCCATGGGCGGCTACGGCGCCCTTCGCCTCGCCCTCGCCCATCCCGACCTCTTCACATCCGCCGCCAGCCTCTCCGGCGCCATCTGGCAGAACGTGCCCGTCGACGAATTGGATCTGGCCCCCGAAGCCATGGCGCTGATCATCGACAGCACCTATTTCCACCACAACGATCCCGCCGACATATCGACCGGCATCGACCTGCCGCCGGTGCCACCCCATTTCGGCAGCGCCTTCGGCACCCCGTTCGACGCCCGCCGCTTCAACAGCCAGAACGTTTTCACGCTCCTCGCCCAAGCCATTGCCGACAATACCGACCTGCCCGCGCTGTTCCTCACCGTCGGCGATGACGACAGCCACAAGCTCTGGCGCGGCGCCATCGCCTTCTACGAAACCATGCAGGCGGACAATCGCCCGGTCGAATTTCGCATCACCAATGGCGACCATTCCTGGGACGTCTGGGCCACTAGCATCCGTGACGCGCTGAGCTTCATCGACAGCCAGTGGCGCGAGCCGAAACTTTGAATAAAAAGCCCCCAAATCCTGTCATCTGATGGCCGTTTTTTGACGCGAATGGTGGGGGTCAATCGATAGTCAGCTCAGAAGAGCCGAACCAAAAGTCCGCGCCGGCGAATGTGGCGGGTTTCGATTGGTTTCAAACCACCGATGCGAGAGCACCCATGCCGAAAGAAGCGCGGCTGGTCCGTGACCAGTTGGAACAGGCCCTCTTCACATTGCCCAAGGACCCGCAGGCCCCCGCAATCGGCCTGTTGATCGAAGAAGCCATCGAGGTCGCGCTCGAAATCGAGTTCACCAATTCCGTGCCACCAGCTACCGCGGCGCATGCTAAGGATAGCCCGACAGGGGAATTGGTTATGCCGTTAAGCTATCGCGTGGTCGATCTTGCCTCGGGAGGCGCCGAGCCGCCGGAGCATCAGGTCGATGGCGTGAACTCGCCCGAGGCAGCCGCCGAAAAGGCCCTGGGCACCAGGCTCTTCCGCAGCGGCCGCAAGGCCGATCTGCGCGCCCGCGTCTATTTCCAACGCCCCGGCATGCCGCTCAGCATGGTGCGGCTCTACGCCAAGGCCATCAAGCCCGACTGAACCACCGCTCGGGAACGCTCGCGCCAGTCTCTTCGTTTCACATCCACATTAGCTGGATTGGAGACGCGCCATGAAGACCATGACCGCCCTGTTCGACGATTATACCCTGGCGGCTCAGGCGGTACGCGGCCTGGAAGCCGCCGGCCTTCCCGAAGATGACATTTCCCTCGTCGTCTCGACCCTCGATGACGAAGTGGGCGAAGACAATGCCGATGACAAAGCCGCCGACGGCGCGGGTGCTGGCGCCGGTATCGGTGCCATCATCGGTGGCGCGGGCGGCCTGTTGGCTGGCCTCGGTGCCCTGGCCATACCCGGTATCGGCCCGGTCATTGCCGCTGGCTGGCTGGTATCGACCGCCGTGGGCGCCGTTGCCGGCGCCGCATTGGGCGGCGCCACCGGTGGCGTCATCGGCGCCTTCACCAGCTCGGGCGTGCACGAGCAGGATGCCCACGTCTTTGCCGAAGGCGTCCGCCGCGGCGGCAGCGTCGTTTCGGCGCGCGTCGATGAAAGCCAGGCGGGGGTAGTCGAGGATATCTTCACCAAGGCCCAGCAGGTCGACATCACCGAACGCCGCGCCCGCTACGAAGAAGAGGGCTGGCAATATTTCGACCCCACCGCTCCCGGCTTCAATCGCGACCCAGACCGCGAACGGCGCGGGCTTGATCATCTGCAGGGCCCATTCTGACCGGACAAATCGCCACGGGAGGCAGTCATGCCAAACAGCGACAACTCCAAATTCACCGAGCAGGACATCGCCATCGACGGCGTCTCGCTTCACGTCACGCTTGCTGGCGACGCCGCGGCACCGGGTCTCCTGCTGCTGCACGGCATGCCCAATTCCTCGCGCATGTTCCAGCCGATCATCCCCACCCTTGCCCAATCGTGCCGCGTCATCGCGCCCGACCTGCCGGGCTATGGCGCATCCGACGTCATCGAGCCCGCCACCTTCGCGCGGTTCGCCGATCTGATCGAGGGCCTGCTGGATCATCTCGGCATCACCAGGATGTTCATTTACCTGCATGATTACGGCGCGCCCGCCGCCCTGCACATTGCCATGCGCCGGCCCAATCAGGTACTGGGCCTGATCATCCAGAATGCCAATGCCCATGAAAGCGGCATGGGTCCGACTTGGGCGCAGGTGCGGGCATTCTGGAAAAGCCCCGATGCCGAAAACACTGCGGCCGCCTACGCCCACCTCACTGCGGAGGGAACGCGCGCCCAATATGTCAGCGGCGTGCCCGACGACATTGCCGCCCGCATGAATCCCAGGGATTGGGAAGAAGACTGGCGCGTGATGTCCCTACCCGGTCGGCTCGAACTGCAACGCGCTTTGGTGCGGGATTACCAGCACCATGTCGCGCGGTTCGACCAGATCGCCGCCTATCTCAAAAACCGTCAGCCCCCGGCTTTGCTGCTCTGGGGCCGGCACGATCCCTATTTCGAGCTAGAAGAAACCCGCTCCTGGCTCGAGGATCTGCCCAGGCTCGAAGCGCACATCCTGGATGGCCCCCACCTGCTGCTCGAAACCCATGCCGATCTCTGCGCCGACCTGATGCATCGCTTCGTGCGGCAACACGGCGCATAAAGCGCGTAAGGCAACTCAAATCTACTGGGATTGGTGCCCCCCGCCGGACTCGAACCGGCACGCCTTGCGGCGGAGGATTTTGAGTCCTCTGCGTCTACCATTCCGCCAGAGGGGCACAAGTCATGCTCTCTAGCGCAGCTCGTCCTGCTCCGCAACAGCGTCGCTGCCGCCTCCACGATTTTCGTCCGCCCACGCAGCGCCCGCCCCGTTCCCGCGAAAAAGTGAACGCCGCCAGCACGCTACCGGGCCGCGTTAACCACGTTCCTTACCGCAGCGTTAATTTATTCCGTCGCATTTTACGGAAAACCAATACCCATATTTTCCGACCGACGAGGACGACCATGAATCGCCAGGCCCTTGCGCTTGCCACCGCACTGCTAGTCACCACTCCGGCATTCGCCGCCGATCTTGGCTGGAATGGCGGCAATAATAGCGGCGGCGGCTCCTTCTATGCGCCCGCCACGACCTGGAGCGGCTTTTACGCCGGCGTCAATGCCGGCTATGCCTGGGGCGAGCTGACCCGCAAGCCCACCGGCGGCGGCGTGGAAACCGAGAACAAGTCCAATGGCTGGAACCTGGGCGGCCAGGTCGGCTATAATATGGACATGGGCGGCTTCGTGCTGGGCGGCGAAGCCGACCTCAACTGGACCAGCATCGGCCATGAAGAAGACCTCGCCGGCATCGGCACGTCCAAGGTCGGCCTCGACGCCTATGGCACGCTGCGCGGCCGCGCCGGCATGGTGTTCGGTCAGGTCATGCCCTATGCAACCCTGGGTGTCGCCTGGGGCCGCGGCACGGCCAGCGTGACCAACCCCGCCGACGTGATCACCAGCCAGAGCAAGAACCACCTGGGCTGGACGGCCGGCGTCGGCCTTGAAGCCGCCGCCACCGAAAACATCACCGTCAAGGCCGAATATCTCTATGTCGATCTGGGCACCCAGACCTATGGCGGCCTGCCCGGCGGCAGCATCGACGCCACCCAACGCTTCAGCGTCGTCCGCGCCGGCATCAACTACAAGTTCTAGCTGGCGTAGCGGCGCCGATGACTACTATCCATCCAGCGCCGCGAAACCCCGATCTACCAACAAAATTCAACAGCATGGGCAGCGGTATAAACCCGCTGCCCATTCGCGTTTTTGGCCACCGCCGCCACCAATATCTTCAGGCAGTGAACGACCTATTGGTTGCGACTGCGCCGGCGCGGGTGAACTCTGCACCCGGCTTGGAAAACGATGCCATGATGGCGTCGCGGTTGGATGCAGCACGCCCCTTGTCGGCCGCGGCAAGCGCAGTTTTGAGCTCGGTGGCAGTCAGCTCGGTGCAATAGGCCGGAGTGCCCGGCTGCAGCCGCCAGGACTCCTCAAGGCTGCCGGCATCCACAATGTCGAAGCCAGTAATGCTCACCAGATCGGCGACCAGGGCCTTGGCCGCCGCGTCGTCGCCCGCAATCGGGATGGCAATGCGATTTGGCGTGCCGGGCGCCGAACCGGCCTCGGCCAATGTCTGCGTCAGCAGCGCATTCCAGGCCTTGACCAGGGGGCGACCCACTTGTTCGCTGGCCCAAACGGTCTCCGGCTTGCCGCTCTCCACCTCGGAAATTTTGCCGTCACGGGCGGGATAGTAGTTGGAAGTGTCGACCACGATCGCACCCGCAGGGGCGCCGGCGACAATCGATGCCAGGTCCGGGTTCCTGGCGAAGGGCACCGAGAGAATGACCACATCGGCGTCCTGCACGGCCGCCTCTTTCTCGACGGCCTGGATGCCGGTGCCAGTCACCGTGTCGGCAAGGCTTTCGGGACCACGTGAGTTGGCCAGTTTCACCTGGTGGCCGGCGGCGTCCAGCTTCTTGGCGACCTGCGCGCCGATATTGCCGGCGCCAATGATTCCGATTTTCATGTTTATGCCTTTACTTTCAAGGTTTGGCGGGATGAGCGAAGTCATGGAGGGTGTCCCGCAGCGCGACCAGATCGTCCTCGGTCATGCGGCAGGCACTCTTGATCTTGTCGGAAATGCTCCAGACCTCGTCCTTGATGCTGCGGCCAGCGGGCGACAGATCGACCAGGACACGGCGTTCATCCTCGGGGTCACGCATCCGCGTCACCATCCCGCTGGTCTCGAGCCGCTTGAGCAGCGGCGTGATCGTGCCGGTATCCATCCCCAAGGCATTTCCGAGCTCACCCACCGATCGGGGCGCCGCCGCGTAAAGCTCCAGCATCACCAGATATTGGGGAAAGGTCAGGCCCAGCGGATCAAGGAACGGCTTGTGCATGCGCGCCATTCGACCCGCCGCGCCGTAGACAGCGAACGAGATTTGCGTCCGAACCTGATGCGAGGCGCTTTTCTGAGGTGTCATCGTATCCTCGCGACAGATCAGGGTTCACTATTGAACCAGTATCTAGCGCACTAGATAAATACTCCCTCCAGAATTGCAACCCTCCAGGGTCGGACACCAGGCCGCGCGCGCCAGGCGATCAGTACGCAGCGGCGGCGTTGTAGTTCATATGCTGCAAATCCGCGAGGAGACTCGGGCCGGTTGGATTCCACCCAAGCGTGTTGCGCGTCCATTCGCTCGATGCCGGCATGTCCAAAGTGGCAAAATGCGCAAATGGTCCATAGTAATCGGCAACCTGCTCCAAAGACAGGGAACGCACGGGAATACCCAGGCCAAGTCCCACCGCCTCGGCAACCTGGCGTATCGAGACGCCCTCCTCGGCAACGGCATGATAGCGCGCTCCGGGCTCGTGCTTTTCAAGTGCCAGGCGATACAGGCGGGCGACGTCGGAGACATGGGATGCAGCCCAGCGTTCCATGCCATCGCCGACATAGGCCGCAAAGCCGCGAGCCCGCGCGATCTCGATCATCGGGCTGATCAGCCCCTGCTTTTGGGTGTCGTGCACCTGCGGCAGGCGCACCACTGCAAGGCTCACGCCCCCGGCCGCCACCGCTTCCCCGGCCAGTTCGGACAGCTTTCGCGGATTGGGATTGTTTCGGTCGAATTGCCGTTCCAGCGCCGGCTCACCAGGCGCTCCGCTTCCCATCCCCGAGCCGGACGTGATCAGGAATGGCTTGTTCGATCCCGCGAGCGCGGCGCCGATCGCCTCGATCACCCGCCGGTCCTTTTCGCAATTGGCGACGAAGTTGGTGAAGTCGTGATCGAAAGCGGTATGGATGACCGCGTCTGCCTGTGACGCACCACGGGCGAGGGTCTGGGGATCCTCCAAACTGCCGCGATACACCTCGGCGCCGGCCCGGACCAGCGCCGCCGCCCCATCGTCCGATCGGGTTAGCCCTAAAACCTCATGGCCGGCATTGATAAGTTCGGGCACGATTTTCGAGCCGATAAAGCCGGTCGCGCCGGTCAGGAAAACACGCATGGCAGCACCTTTCTGGTTGTTCGGCCTGTCAGATGGACCTATATCTCTTCCTGTTAAAGTAGTGACTTTATCATAGTATAAAAACCAACTGGCTCGTCATGACCACTCCCGCCACCAACGTCTTGGGAACTTACCTGCGGGATCGCCGCACCCGGCTCGATCCAGCGGCGCTGGGCTTCATCGGCGGGCGGCGCCGCACCGCGGGATTGCGCCGCGAGGAAGTCGCGCAACGCGCCAATATCAGTCCGACCTGGTATACCTGGCTGGAACAGGGCCGCGGTGGCGCCCCCTCGGCCGACGTACTCGATCGCATAGCAAAGGGCCTCATGCTCACCGAGCCCGAACGGGAGCACCTTTTCCTGCTTGGGCTCGGCCGGCCGCCGGAGGTGCGTTACAAGGCAATCGACGGTGTGACGCCCAGGCTGCAACGCGTGCTGGACGCCCTCGGCAACAGCCCGGCCATCATCAAGACAGCCACTTGGGATGTCGTCGCCTGGAACCGGGCGGCGGCGGCGGTACTGACCGATTACAGCAAGCTTCCCCGGCAGCAGCGGAATATCCTCCGGCTCATGTTCGCCGATTCACGTGTCCGGGCCAAACAGGAGGATTGGGAAAGCGTTGCCCGCTATGTGGTAGGCTCGTTCCGCGCGGACGTGGCGCGGGCCGGCGCCACCGAGGAGAGCATGGTGCTGGTAGACGAGCTGTCCCGAACAAGCCCGGAATTCGACCGGCTCTGGCGCGACAATGAGGTCGCCACCAAGCATGAAGGCATCAAGCGCATCCATCATCCCGGGGTCGGCCTGCTGGAGCTTGAATTTTCAGGCTTCGCCATTGACGGGCGTCCCGAGCTTGGCATGGTGATCTACCATCCGGCCTCGAGCCGCGATGCGGACCTGGTGAGGTCGCTCATCGCCGCGCTCGATAATGATGCCACCCGCTCGTAGCCCGGCCGGCGCTTCGCGCTAGCGCTTTGCCGTTTCGCCACTTTCCCGCAGCGAGGCATATTGCAGCGTCACCGCCTCGATATTGTCATCCAGCCACTCCGCCATCGCCTGCTCCTCGGCCAGGTTGGCTTCCAGAAGCTGTACCGATCCAGCATCGCCGGTCTGCTGCGCCAAGGCGAGCAGGGACTTGTAGGCGGCGATTTCGTAATTCTCGAAGGCAAAATTGGCAAAGCTGTTCTTGACGATTTCATCGGGCGCCACCGAGTGACCGATGGCCGCCATAGCGCCGCCCACCGACAATGCCATGTCCTTGAGTGAGGACCGCTTTTCACCGAGCGTATCCAGAATGCGCTCCAACCGTTCGATCTGCCCCTCGGTTTCGCCAATATGCTCTTCCAGGCGGCGCGCCACCTCGGGGTAATTCTCGATGCGTTCGGCCTGCGGTTTCATGATCGCCAGCGCCTGGTTTTCCATGGCATGGGCATTGCGCAAGCCGGTGATGAAGATATCGCGAGTGCCAGTCATGGTCTGCTCCGGTTTAGCGTGAGGCTTTGTAAAGTTTGGCGGCGATTTCGAACATTTCCTCGGGCGCATAGTCTGGCGTGAAGGCCGAGGGGATGCCGACCAATTGCTGGATCTTGCCGCCATCGGGCATGCCTTCGACCACTTCGAGCGGCCCCGGCGGATCGTCAGGCAGCGCGACTTCGTCATTGGACCAGATGCCGGAGATTTCCTGGTAGTCACCCTGGCTCCAGGTGTAGAGGCGGCGATGCGAGCCCTCATCCAGATATTTCTGACATTCAGGAATGTTGGAGAGCGGAATATTGGGCGTTGGCAGCATCTTCTCGATATCCACGCCGGTTAGCTTCTTCAGTGCCAATGCATAGGAATGGGCATGCACCGAGCCGCGCACCAGCAGATAGCCGCAGACTTCGCGTCCGGTTGGATCGCTGACCGTCTCGTAAACCCGCAGCTTGTGCAGGCGTGCGCCGCATTCGAGATGGAAATTGTGCAGCAAGTCGAAAATCAGATTACCCGTCGTGGTGACGAAGTCGTTGTTCCACGACACGCCATTGGCATTCACCGGCGTTGAGCCACCCCCATTGGACAGGAAGGCTGAGGCAAGGCGAATGTCTTGCATCGCCTCGAACGGCGTCTTGGAGATATCGCCGCCATCGCCCTTGTCGCCCTGGGGCTTGTCGGGGCCATTGTTCAGCATGGCGACGCCATTGCTCACCAGTTCCACATGCGCCAGCTCTTCGGCCGTGATGGAGGCGACAAGGCTATAGAACGGCCGCAGTTTGTCCTTGGAGCGAAAGTTGAAGCTCTGGAACATGTAGTTTCCGAGCGTGGACATCTCGCCATATTTGCCGCCGAGCAGCTCCTGCAGCGCCGCAGCTGCATTGGGGTCTGCGGCAGCCGGCGGTGGCAGTTCGGTGATCAGTCGATCGACACGCATGAACATGGTTTGGCTCTCCGTTTGGTGCTTGCCCGCAACGGAAGGCCCTGACAGTTCGATCCCACGCTAACGTGGGTTAAGCGGCAGAACTTGTACTGCTTGGGTGAACTCTGGCCTGCTATCCGCCTCTCCAAGCAAGGCCGCTTGACATCCTACCTATCAATAGGTAGGTGAGTTTATGACCAATCTTTCCTCGACCTCCGACGATATCCTTGCCGCTGCCCGGCCGCTGATCGTTGCGGGGGGATATAACGGGTTCAGCTATGCGGATATCGCCGAGATTGTCGGCATCCGCAAAGCCAGTATTCACCACCACTTTCCCAGCAAGGTCGATCTGGTGCGCACGCTAGTCCTTCGCTATCGCGAGGACGCGCGAGCCGGATTTGTTGCACTTGAACGAACGGCCAAGGACCCGGGCGAGCAGCTTTCGAATTACATCGCCTATTGGGAAAAGTGCATTGCCGACGCAAGCGCGCCATTCTGCATATGCGCCCTTTTGGCCAGCGAGTTGCCCGCCCTACCCGTAGAGGTCGCCAAGGAAGTGCGCCTGCACTTCGAGACCTTGTCGGAATGGCTGACATCGGCCTTTGAACGTGGCGCCAAGTCGGGCATCTTTCAGCTTCAAAGCGCCCCCAAAACCGAAGCGGAGGCCTTCATGGCTGCGGTCCACGGAGCGATGTTATCGGCCCGAGTCCATGGCAATCCAAAACTGTTTGGCATGATCACCGCTTCGGTGCGAGCCCGCCTCTCCAGCTAAATAAATCTCACCTCTACGTCCATTTCACCCCCCAGACCTTCCAACTAGTAGATAGAACAAAATGCCCACCATCGACGAAAAACCCGCCCGGTCAGCTCAGGACCGCTGGCTCGCCACCTATTATATCTCCCGTGCAGCATTCTCTGTGGTCTGGGTAGCATTCGCCCTGACGCTTGGGCAGAGCAATGCAGCTCTTGGCGCCATCCTGCTGGTAATTTACCCGCTCTGGGACGCAGCGGCCAACTATGTAGACGCCACTCGCAACGGCGGACTACTCCAAAACAATACGCAAGCGATCAACGTTTTCGTCAGTCTGGTCACCACGCTGGCCGTGTTTATCGCCCTGCAGGCAGGGCTGAACGCCGTGCTGACGGTATTTGGCGCATGGGCCATCCTGTCCGGCTTGCTGCAACTGGGCACCGCCATCCGCCGCTGGAAATCGTCAGGCGCGCAATGGGCAATGATCCTGAGCGGCGGTCAATCGGCACTTGCCGGCGCGTTTTTCGTCGTCCAGGCGCAACAGCCCGTGCCGGCGGTCCTGCCCGTCGTGGCCGGATACGCCGCGTTTGGCGCCATCTATTTCCTGGTTTCGGCACTGTCGCTGCTCATCGGCAAGCATTTGGGGAGGCGTACTCGTTCATAGCATTGGCGCGCTAGGTTGCCGGGCTGGCGACAGGCAGGGAGATCTCGAACAGCGCCCCGCCTCCGGGGGCGTCCCCCACGGTGATCTGGCCGTGGTGGCGGGCGATGATGTCCCGGACCAGGTTGAGCCCGAGCCCGGCGCCCTGATCGAGCGGCACGACACGATTGAAGGGCTCGAAAATGGTCTGGCGGTGTTCTTCGGCAATGCCAGGCCCCGTATCGGCAACGCGCAACGAGCCGTCGCGACCCACCCCGACCCGGATGGCGGTTTTGCTGCCGCCATGGATCACCGCATTCTGGATGAGGTTGACAATGGCCCGCGAAAGCGATGCTGCGTCGCCCGCGATGGTGACGTTGTCCACTTCGGCATCGAAGGAAATCTCGTCCCCGGCCGCGATCGCCAAGGGCGCCATATCGGCGGTAACCTGGGCGGCCAGGTCGACCAGATTGACTGGCTGAAACACCGTCAGGTCGGCGTCGAGCCGTTGCAGGTCGAGCAATTGGTTGGCCAGATTAGCCAGCCGCGCCACGTCGAGCAGCAGCCGGCTGCGCTGCTCGTCAGCGGGCAGCAGTTCGATACGGGTCTGCAATATGGCGATGGGGGTGCGCAATTCATGGGCCGCATCGGCCAGAAAGCGCTGCCGCCGCTCCATGCCGTCATCGAGGCGCTGCAGCGCCGAATTGACCGCTCCCACCAGGGAATGAAGTTCCTCGGGCACATGGGCCGAGGACAGGCGAATGCCGCGCTGGTCGACATCGATCCTGTCCGCTTCCGCCGCCACATGGGCCACGCCCCGCAATTGGCGGGTCACCACCATCGGAATGACCAGGAAGGAAACCAGGGTCAACAGGAAGAGCAGGCCGAGAAAGAGCGAATCCCCGAATGTTGCAAACAGCGCCTTGAAGCCGACCTCGGGGCCGCCGCCGGTAATGATCCACAACGTGCCGTCATCGCGGTTCTCCCGCCGCACGATGGCAGTGGGCGCCTCGGATAGGCCGATATCGGCAATATTGGCGGAGTTTAGCCGCGGCAGGTCCTCGAGGAGATCTGCGACTCCCGCGGGAATGTTCCCCATCTGCGCCGAATGACCGTCAATATCGATCGCATAGAACCAGAACCGCGGGAAATCGGCAGATTTCTCGATCATGTCCTCGTCGAGCACAACCTCCAAATCGCCTGCGGCAGTGCGCTGGATCGAGTCGGCAATGTGCTCGATAACCCCGTCATCGAGCCCCTGTTCCTGGCGGATCAGCTCGACAATCGGGATCGCCACCACGCTGGTAAAGGCAATCAGCACCAGGGCCTGCATCGCCACCATGCGCCAGGTCAGCCTGACACGCAGGGACGGATAGTTCCACGGCTTCATGATGCCGCCCGCAGCAGATAGCCCAGGCCGCGAATGGCGTGGATTTCCACTCCCGCTCCGCTCAGCTTGCGGCGCAGCCGCGAGATATGGGCATCCAGCGTATTGGACGCGATCTCGTCGTCATAGCCATAGACCGCCTCCTCCAGCGCACTGCGCGGCACCGTCCTGCCCGAGCGCCGCACCAATATTTCCAGTGCCAACAATTCGCGCCGTGTCAGGTCCAGCGGCTCGTCTGCCACTTCGGCATGGCGGGCGGTGAGATTGAACCGCAGCAGACCGACATTGACTGTGCTCTCCCCGATCTGGGCCGGGCGGCGCATCACGGCGCGCAACCGTGCCAGCAGCTCGTCGGTGGAAAACGGCTTGGCCAGATAGTCATCGGCCCCATGGTCGAGCCCCGCGACGCGGTGATCGAGCGATCCCAGCGCCGACAGCACGATGATCGGCAGGCCGGCATGCTCCCGCCGCAACACGGGGATCAGCGACAGGCCATCACCGTCCGGCAGTTTGCGGTCGAGCAGCACCGCATCATGCACGCCGCTGCGGCAGGCCTCCTCCGCAATTTCGAGCGTGCGGGCATGATCCACCACGATGTCGTGGCGGCTCAACGCGGCGGTCAGTGCCGCAGCCATATTCATCTCGTCTTCGACCAGCAAAATGCGCATGCATCATTCCTATCGGGCTTTCGGCAGTCTAGCGACAGACATTGCGGCTGCATTGCACGGCACGGGAGCCCGGCTTTTTTGATGGTGACCGATGGTCAGCGCAGCCATCGGCCCTTATGGTATCGCCCAACAACTGGTGGCTCTGCAGTCATTGAGCTTTTGGCTTATCGTGGAAGACCTTTGGCATGGCTACAATCAGAACGGGCACGGCGGGCTGGGTTTACGAACCGTGGCGAGGCACCTTCTTTCCGCAGGGGCTGGTTCAGAAAAAGGAACTGGCCTATGCCAGCTCCCGCCTCGGCACCATCGAGATCAACGCCACCTTCCGCGCCACGCAAAAGCCGGCTAGCTTTGCCAAATGGGCCGGCGAGGCGCGCGAAGGCTTCGTGTTCTCGATCAAGGGCCCGCAACTGGTCACCCATATCAAGCGGCTCAAGGATTGCCGGACTGAACTCGCCAATTTCTTCGCCTCGGGCCCCCTCGCGCTGGGCGAAAAGCTGGGACCCTTCATTTGGCAATTGCCGCCCAATCAGAGCTTCAAGCCGGACGTATTGGGTGCCTTCCTCGAGCTGCTGCCCAAGACGCCCGAGCAATACACCGCCCTCGCCGCGGAGGCCGACACTCGGCTCAAGACCCCGCCTTATCTCGACACCGCTGGCGTCACCACCATTCGCCACGCCATTGAGCTGCGCAATGCCAGCTTCGACACGCCCGAAGTCCGCGACCTGCTGGCCAGCCACAATGTGGCGCAGGTCATCGCCGACACCCTCGAATCCCCCGCCCGCGACCTGACCGCCGATTTCGCCTATTGCCGCTTGCAGGGCCCCGCCCGCCCTGGCGCAACGGGTTACGAGCCCGGCGACATTGCCGACTGGGCCGAAACGGCCGGCGCCTGGGCCAAGGCCGGCAAGGACGTCTTCGCCTATTTCGTGCACGAGGATAAGCTGCACGCGCCCGCCAATGCCATTGCGCTGCGCCAGGCGCTGGGCATCACCCTGCCCGGCGATTGATCACATCGCCGTTCCCCGCTGGAATTCGCCCCAATTCGGTTTTATCGACGCTGCAAAGCGTCACACGGAACGTCCCATGCCAGCCCCTACCTCCCGGCCCCTCGACAAGATCACCGCCGCCATCGCCTTCGTGCTCGGCCTTGCCACCATTGCCGGCGCCTGGGGCAGCCAGCTGATCGGCGGGCTCGTCCCCTGCGAACTCTGCCTTGAACAGCGCCTCGCCTATTACTGGGGCCTGCCGCTCCTGCTGCTGATCCTGCTCGCCTGGAACAAGCTGCCGCTGACGGTGTGGTATATCGCCATGGCCATCGCCGCCGCCATTTTCGCCTGGGGCACCTATATGGGCGGCTTCCACGCCGGCGTCGAATGGGGCTTCTGGCCCGGCCCCACCGCCTGCACCGGCGTCGGCGACGCCATGGATTTCAATGCCCTGAGCAATATGAACGACGCCCATGTCATCGGTTGCGACGTCGTCCAGTTCCGCTTCCTCGGCATTTCGCTGGCCGGCTACAATGCCCTGATCTCGGCAGCCATTGTGGTGCTGCTGCTGATCTCGATCGCGCTGCAATGGCGGGGCAACAAGCGCGCCGCTTAGGTTCGCATTGACATCTCAGCCCATCCGAACCATGTGGAAGCCAACAATTTCCGGAGTTCCCCATGGGTTTCAAGATGGGCATCGTCGGCCTGCCCAATGTCGGCAAGTCGACCCTTTTCAACGCGCTCACCCGCACCGCTGCCGCCCAGGCCGCGAACTTCCCCTTCTGCACCATCGAGCCCAATGTGGGCGAAGTCTCGGTGCCGGACGCCCGCCTCGATAAGCTCGCCGCCATCGGCAAGTCGATCAACGTGCTGCCCGCCCGCATGAGCTTTG
Source organism: Devosia sp. ZW T5_3 (assembly GCF_044987315.1). Classification (NCBI taxonomy): domain Bacteria; kingdom Pseudomonadati; phylum Pseudomonadota; class Alphaproteobacteria; order Hyphomicrobiales; family Devosiaceae; genus Devosia; species Devosia sp. ZW T5_3. Next base: position 5,076 of record NZ_JBJDRE010000022.1, on the reverse strand, counting down.
TCGACATTGCCGGGCTCGTAAAGGGCGCCTCGCAGGGCGAAGGGCTGGGCAACCAGTTCCTCGCCAATATCCGCGAATGCGACGCCATCGCCTATGTGCTCCGCTGCTTTGAAGACAACAACATCATCCACGTCGCCAACAAGGTCGATCCGCTCGCCGATGCCGAAGTGGTCGAGACCGAGCTGATGCTGGCCGATCTTGAAAGTCTCGAAAAGCGCCGCAATGGCGTCGAGAAGAAAGCCAAGCAGAACGACAAGGACGCCAAGCTCACCCTCGAGCTGATCGACCGCGCCCTGGTCCTGCTGCGCGACGGCAAATCCGCCCGCTTCGTCAAGCGCGACGCCGAGGAAGAAAAAGCCTTCCAGGAACTTCAGCTGCTGACCTCCAAGCCGGCGCTTTATGTCTGCAATGTCGATGAAGGCTCGGCCGAAAACGGCAATGCCATGAGCAAGCTGGTGGAAGACTACGCCCATCAGCATGATGCGGGCGTCGTCATCATCTCGGCTGAAATCGAAAGCCAGCTGGCCCAGCTTCCCGATGCCGAACAGGCCGAATACCTCGAATCCCTGGGCCTGCACGAAGCCGGCCTCAACCGGCTGATCCGCGAAGCCTATGCCCTATTGGGCCTGCAGACCTATTTCACCGTCGGCCCCAAGGAAACCCGCGCCTGGACCATCCACAAGGGCGACAAGGCCCCCGCGGCCGCCGGCGTCATCCACTCCGATTTCGAACGCGGCTTCATCCGCGCCCAGACCATCGCCTATGACGACTTCGTCACCCTGGGCGGCGAAGTCCCCGCCAAGGAAGCCGGCAAAGCCCGCGACGAAGGCAAGGAATACGTCGTCAAAGATGGCGATGTGATGCTGTTCAAGTTTAATACCTGAGCTCGGCCTGGCTTTTCGGAAGTTGCCGTGAAAAGCGGACCGCCTTAGACGGACCATCTGGCTGGCGTAACTGTCGGACTTTAGATGATTTCAGACAGGGCGCGTCTGAGGTGCTCGACGAACAGCCTGACTTTGGCCGGGACAAAATGCGCCGTCGGATACACGGCATGCACGTCGAGCGGCGCATATTGATAGTCAGGCATGATCTGCACCAATTGGCCGGCAGCCAGTTCGGCCCGTATCTGGGGTAGCTGCGCGCCACCCAGGCCGAGCCCGGCCACCAGCGCCTTGGTGAGCACGAAGGTATTGTTGGCGAGAAAGCTGGTCTGCACCGGGACCAGCAGTGAGCCTGCCGGGCCGGTCAACGGCATGGTGTCGTCCACTGCCGCCCCGCTGAAGCGCACCTGCCGGTGTGTCGACAGCTGTTCGGGCGTGTCGGGCGCGCCGTGCCGGGCCAGATAGGCGGGTGCGGCAACCAGTATCCGCCTGAGCGTACCGAGACGGCGCGCGATCAGGCCGGAGGACCGCAGAGTGCCAAAGCGCAAGGCAAGGTCGACGGCCTGCTCGGTCAGGTCCACGTAGCGATCGTCCAGCATCAATTCAAAGGTCAGCCCGGGATGTTCCAACTGAAACGCGATCGCGATATCGGCCAGATACATCTGGCCGAAGCCGGTTGGCGCCTGAATGCGGAGGTGGCCGGTCAGCGGACGCCCGGCGCCAGCGACCAGTTCGGCCGCCTCATCAACGGCGGCGAGCACCGGCTTGGCTCGCGCATAATAGGTCCGGCCTGCCTCGGTCAGAGCCAGTTGGCGGGTCGTCCGGTTGACCAAGCGGACCCCCAGATGCTGCTCCAGCGCGCTGACTTTCTGGCTTACCGCGGGCTGGGACAGTTTCAGATCCCGGCCTGCCGCAGACAGGCTACCCAATTCGGCAACCCTGACGAACACGCCCATTGCGGCCAGCACATCCATCACGCGACCCAAAGTTTTTCTTATAACTGATCGTATATTTAGCCGACTGCCGCGGCCCAGGCAAATAGATGATGCTGTGCCATCGCCCATTCCGGGCACAGGAGCAGAACATGGCCGAAGCCCGAAAAACCGCCCTGGTCGTGGGCGCCAATGGCGTGATTGGCGGCAATCTTATCGAACATCTGGCCACATTGGATGATTGGGATATTGTCGGGCTGTCACGCCGCGGCGGTGTCACCACCGACCGTGCCCGCTATATCGCAGTTGATCTGCTCGACCGCGAGGCCACCCGCGCCGCACTCGGCGAGCTGTCCGATGTCACGCATATATTTTATGCCGCCTACCAGGATCGCCCCAGTTGGGCCGAACTGGTGCCGCCAAACCTGGCCATGCTGGTCAATGTCGTAGACGCGATCGAGCCCGTCGCCAGCCGGTTGCAGCACATCAGCCTGATGCAGGGCTACAAGGTCTATGGCGCCCATCTCGGCCCCTTCAAGACACCCGCACGGGAGAGTGACGCCAATCACATGCCGCCTGAATTCAATATCGACCAGCAAGCGTTTCTTGAAGGGCGGCAGATCGGGCAAAGCTGGACATGGTCGGCGCTGCGTCCCTCGGTGGTTATCGGCTTCGGGTTAGGCAATCCGATGAACCTTGCCATGGTTATCGCCATCTATGCCAGCATGTCCAAGGAACTCGGGCTGCCGCTACGGTTCCCGGGCAAGCCTGGCGCCTATGACAGCCTGCTGGAGATGACCGACGCGGGGCTCCTGGCGCGGGCCACCGTCTGGGCCGCCACCACGCCCGCCTGCGCCAACCAGGCCCTCAACATCACCAATGGTGATCTGTTTCGCTGGAACGAGATGTGGCCCAGAATCGCTGCCTATTTCGAGCTGGAGGTCGCACCACCCCTGCCGATGAACCTGACGACCATCATGGCCGACAAGGCGCAGCTATGGGCAGAAATGGTGGCCCGTCACGGGCTGGCTGATATCAGCTATGAGGACGTATCATCTTGGCCGTTCGGCGATGCGGTCTTTGCCTGGGACTACGACTTTTTCGCCGACGGATCGAAGGCACGGCGCTTGGGCTTTCACGAGCATGTCGACACGGCGGCAATGTTCTTCTCGGTATTCGACGATCTGCGCGCGCGAAAGATCATAAGATAGCAATGGTGAGAGGGGGGGTGCCCAGTCCCCGCCCTCTTCCATGTCGCTGAAATCCACTAGTCCGAGGCTGAATCTGTACCCTTGCGCAGGTACATCCTGATACCCACCAACGCGCCAACAAAGATTGCCCCCACCATCGCCGCATCTGCCGCATAGGGTGGTATCTGCATGATGCCTTGATGTTCCGCGATAGCCATCGTCAGACGCAACCCGAAATAGGTCAATGCGACCGTCCCGTAGGCGAAGCGCAAGTGCTTGGGCGCAAGCATTACGAAGTTGCTGAAACTGACCATGCTTCACTACGTGGTTGGTATCCCTTCCTTCGTAAAGCAACGAAGCCAATCATGCTTGCGTGCATCGCGATTGCAGTTAACAGCGAGCGGCTCGGCAGGAGGACAGATAACGCTGGATTTTGGCTTGATGCTGAACGGCACCTAAGGGGTGGGTAGCGGAATGTCCGCTGTCATCTCAAGACTGCTGAAAACGGACACCATGATGGTGGTTGAGATGCGTAACCGTCCGTGGTCTATCCAGTTTGCAGATCGGGTAGATTTAGCTAAGGTTCGATGGGCCCTGAATAAAAGCGTGGGCTCATTGGGGGCACATGCAAGACATCAAAGAAGGGCAGCTGCTGCCTATCCATTTTGACTTGCCCAGGCATGTCATACCCCTTCAGACCTTCATTGATACCGCCGAAAATGCTGGCCGCATTGCCGAGGTAATCAACCAAGAACTGTTCGGCGGCAGTTTCACGCTTGAGGTCGTCATCGTTCCCCCGGAGGAGGGGTCGTTCCTCAGCCAACTCGGCATCGTTGTAACTGCTGTCAGCATCTTCATCGCCGGCGCGATCGTTTCGGGACCCTTGGGTGACTTCGGATCAGGCATCTTCGAGGAGATCGTTTCTAAGGACGCGTCCGATGTGGGAAAGGAATTGGTGCAAGGTGTTCGTGCTGCTTTCGAAGAGCTTACCTCTGCCTCGGAGGACAGGGAGGCAAAGTGCGTTGCAGCGTCGGTTGTAACCGTGGCAGCGGTAAAATGGATATTGCAGGAGGACAACGAGGAGCTGGAGGCGTTGCCCATGGCGCCGGCTTTAAAGGACGCCTTGGTGGCTAAACGCCGCTTCTACGACACCTGCAAGGAGGTGCCGGACCTCAAAGCTATTGGCTTTAGCCGGCAGCCTACTTTCCCGATCAAGCGTAGTGATTTCCAGCGGATCAGCCAGATTGCCGGGGGTGCGGATGATGACGAATGGCGGGTAGCGATCGAGAACATCACCGGCACATCACCCAACTGGAACCGCAAAGACACGGCAAGGAACTGGAAAGGCGCTGACCAAGACGGCCACGCTCGTTTCTTCATCATCCGCGACGAGCGCTTCTGGGAGATGGTATTCCGCGGCGAGCTTAATCCTCGTATCGCTGACAGCATGAGGGTCCAGTGGGCCTACAAGCAGGGGCCGAAACGTCGCAAGAACCACGTCGTCCTGCGGGTCTTAGAGTTCAACGGTGTCAAGGTGTCCAACGAGATGACTGACCGCGAGCTCCGTCCGTTCCTCGACAGCTTTCAGCAAGTCCAGAATGAAGAACCGTCCTTCTTCGACGATCCTTAGTAGAAAGCGAAGCTTCTCAGCTCCAGTTGGTTGAGCATGGTTGATTTCTCTCCACCCGAACAACCGATAGCATCATGTGTAGAGGTTACATTGCACCTCGCGTTCGATGTCGACTTTCAGGCGGACCAAGTAGTCTGCCATGACCGATACGGGGTGTCGCATCCGGCCATTGCAAAAAACTTATCCCCGCCCCCAAACCCCATGTCACTATACCCCCATTCCCGCCAGTTACGCGGCCCCGACGCAGGGCCGGGTGGGGAGACCGTGGGAGAGGGGCGCCTTTCCAGTGGGGTTGGAAACTCGGCAGCCGGACCTGCAAGAATGGTACCGCCTGAACCGGACCCTGCATAAAAAGCGGATCGTGACGGGCGGCCATTGGCCCACTCTATCTGTTTCGGAAGGTCCAATGGCCGCCCGTTACCGTATAACCGCGACGCCACACC
>NZ_JBJDRE010000021.1:0-71567 GCF_044987315.1 Devosia sp. ZW T5_3 | reverse complement strand
CAAATGCACCAACGACCCCCACCCGGCCCTCCCCTCAAGGAGGAGGGAGGGCGAGAGCCGATGTTTCCCCGTCGTGGATAGCGCGGCCCCACAAGGGGGAGGAAGGCAGATCGGGGCGCTCCGGTTCAGGTGAATGCTTAGTCCCACACACCTTGCGGCCGCGGGGATATATCGAGATGGGCCCCGGCCTGCGCCGGGGTGACACCGTGGGTGGGGCAGGCGCAAGCGCTCAGAGCGGGCGGCGGCGTTTGATGGCGGCGATGCGCTCGGCGTCTTCGGCATTGAGAAAGCGGCCGCGCTCGAGGATTTCTAACGAATATTCGTCGTAAGTCAGGCCCAGCTTCTCGGCCCGCCGGGCGCGCAGCAGGGCGATGTCATAGGGCACATCGAACGCCGCCTTCTGCGCCGCCGTCCATTCGAAATAAGTGCCGATCCCATTGGCGCCCCAGGGACGCGGATCATCATCAAGCGGCGGGCCGTTATTGGACAGGCGGGGCGGATCGGCAGGCTCGGTCATGCCGGAATGATCGACCGGCCGGGCCGGAGCGTCCAATGAATGTTTTCGATGGCGGGATTGGACGGGTTTATGGGGACTGGGGGTATTATCTCGCCAATTTCGGCTGGTGGTGGCGGCTGGATAGCGATGGTGTGCCGTATGAAGCGATCTGTCGCTGACGCTTGACGAAGTACGAAATACCCCCGATTCTGAGCGTAGCTAGGGTCATAGTAAAAGAGCTCAATCGAATGGAGTTTTGACTCTTTCAAAATGGTGACCTTGGCCATCGCTGTGCCTCACGATTCCTAGGTAGTTCTCAGGTGATTGTGAGCTGTGTTGCCCGCTCCAAATTCGACGCATATAATCCATCCAACTTGGGTGCCCCTCCTCATTCTTCGGCAGACGCGCTGTGGAGTTTAGATACGGTGATATATCACGTGTTGGTGACCAAAAGGCCTCCACGTCCTCAAAGCGTGCTCGTTGACCAGGAGTAATGCTCTTTAGTACACCGGTTAGGTTGGCTTGGAAGATTGAGATATTCGGTAGGTGCAGGTCAATCCCGTTGCAACAGGACTTGCCGTCACCGAGGTGGAGAAGATCATTATCCGCTAGTCCGACGGTCATGCCTAACCCGTGAGCTCGTTTTCGGAGACCAAGGAGGTGAGGTATTCGGTAACTGCTGGGAAGCGTATATTCTCGGCCTCGCCGCAAAGCTCCAAGCATCCGATATGCCTCAATTGGTCTGCCGCCCAGAGCTATGAAGACCTCGTTAGAAAACTCTCTATCGGCCTCCAGTGGGAGCTTGAGGTACTCAAGCGATACATGTTTCGCTCCGGCAGCGCTTGCCTCGTCAATTATTCTGCCTGCCGTTTCCTCATGCCCCGGAAAAATTGGCTGAATTCTCACTGCCGTTGGTACCCCCCGCTGGGACAGGGACTCAATGGCTTTGAGAAGTCGCGCTCGCGCGGGAGTACCTTTATCCATCTCACTCCGTAGCGCGTCTGAAATTCCCGTCATCGAAAATCGAATCATTGCTCTAGATTCGCCGAAAAGCGAAACGTACTCGCTCGTTCCGCAAAGATCAGATTTGGTACTAACGAGGTAAGGGTGGTCAAAGTCGCGTAGGACAGTTGCCAACCCAAAGCTTGCGCGCTTTTGAACCTCTATTGGCATGAATGGGTCCGACATGCCGCCCATTTGCAATGGTATCTTTTGACCAAGGAACTCGTCTAGAGCGGAGCGAAACTCGAGATTTTTGACCCTGTTGAGACGAGCGCGAAGAGCCGAAACACTCGCAGTCTGAAGAGCAGTGTCTCGCCCATGACCCATTCTGGCCTTGGCGAAACAGTAACCGCACGAGAATTGGCAATGGTTGTAGGCGTCAAGTCGAATAGGCGTGGCGCAAAACGGAAGTTGGCTGGTGGGCCTGATGAAATGTTCGTAACTAATTTACCACCTCGAAAAAACGTATGGCAGTGCCGCAAAGATGTGCTGGGCTATGACAACAACTACGCAAGCCAGCGCAACAAAGAGGCAGGTCGTAATAATCCTTCGCGAAATAATGCGGGAGCTCGCGTATCGACCAAAAATTTCCCAGAAAATCTCGCGAACGGCGAGGTTTGTCTGACGTTCGTCTTCGTTCCCTTTGGTGTCCAATTGGGGCATTGGTAGCCTATATATCTGCCCATCGTGGCAGAAGCGAAAATTGGTCGTCGAATCTTCTACCAAAACCTCGCCTCCATCTGGAGGTGCTGGTCCGCCATCTGGCGTGACATAGCCCTTTTTGGTCATTCGCTCAAAAAATTTCGCACGACTTTCCTTCCATTGGTAGAGCTCTTGGGCTTCCCAAGAAATCCACCGAGGAGAATGACCCTTTGCGAGATAGTCGTCTAGAGAATGGTATCGTCTAACGAATTTCGGTGCTCTCAATAGATAGACGATAAAAGCAGCAACAAATGCCAGAGATCCAACCCAAAGAATTTGCCATGAGAACGGAAGTGAAGAGTTTAATACTAAAGGCGGCTCCAAAAATGATACAGAAACCTGCCTAGGTGTCTTTGACAAGACGTATGCTGCTACAGGCACAATGGCGAACCAACTCGCCATATAGCGCAGATAGGACAAGGAAAAAAAATCCCGATACCATTGCCATGACACAGGGTCGGTAAATGGTTTCCTCGCGCTCTTCCAAACAGCGATGGCCCGATCTTGAAGCAACTTGCTTACTCTCCTAGCGTGATCGGGAGGGGACAGCATGGATTTGTTGCATTAGTTCACTTCCCCACTCAACGTATCCAACTCCATCTCCTTCAGCCGCTTCACTTCATCCCGTAGCCTTGCGGCCTTTTCGAATTCCAGATTCGTGGCCGCCTCGCGCATCTGGGTTTCCATGTCTTTGATGACAGCGGCCAGGTTGGCGCCGACTTCGACGCGTTCTTTGCCGTCTTTGCCTTTGCCGATGCTGATCGTGACGTGGTCGCGTTCGTAGACGCTGTCGACGATGTCGTGGATGTTGGAGCGGACCGAGGCGGGGGTGATGCCGTGTTCGGTATTGTAAGCGACCTGCTTTTCGCGGCGGCGGGTGGTTTCGGCCAGGGCGCGCTGCATGGAGCCGGTTTCCTTATCGGCATACAAGATCACGCGGCCATCGACGTTGCGGGCTGCTCGTCCAATCGTCTGGATCAGGGAGGTTTCGCTGCGCAAGAAACCTTCCTTGTCGGCGTCGAGAATGGCAACGAGGCCGCATTCGGGGATGTCGAGGCCTTCGCGCAAGAGGTTGATGCCCACCAGCACGTCGAAGGCGCCCAGGCGCAGGTCGCGGATGATTTCGATGCGCTCGATCGTGTCCACGTCCGAGTGCATGTAGCGCACCTTGATGCCCTGTTCGTGCATATATTCGGTCAGGTCCTCGGCCATTTTCTTGGTGAGGACGGTGACGAGGGTGCGGTAGCCGGTTTTGATCGTGTTGCGGATTTCGTCGATCACGTCATCGACCTGCGCCTTGGCGGGGCGGATTTCGACCGGGGGATCGATCAGCCCGGTGGGGCGGATGACCTGTTCGGCAAACACGCCCCCGGTCTGGTCCATTTCCCACTTGCCGGGCGTGGCCGAGACATAGACCGATTGCGGCCGCATGGCGTTCCATTCCTCGAAGCGCAGCGGGCGATTGTCCATGCAGCTCGGGAGGCGGAAGCCGTATTCGGCCAGGGTCGCCTTGCGGCGGAGATCGCCGCGATACATGGCGCCGAGCTGGCCGATGGTGACGTGGCTTTCGTCGACGAAGACCAGGGCATTGTCGGGCAGGTATTCGAACAGGGTCGGTGGCGGCTCGCCGGGGCGGCGGCCGGAGAAGTAGCGGCTGTAATTCTCGATGCCGGCGCAGGAGCCGGTGGCTTCCATCATTTCCAGATCGAACAGCGTGCGCTGTTCGAGGCGCTGGGCTTCGAGGAAGCGGCCGGCGCCGTTGAGCTCCTGCAGGCGCGCCGCGAGTTCGCTGCGGATGGCCTTGATGGCCTGGTTCATGGTGGTGCGCGGCGTCACATGGTGGGAGTTGGCGAAGACGCGAATGAAGGTGAGGTCGGCGGATTTTTTGCCGGTGAGGGGGTCGAATTCGACGATGGATTCGATCTCGTTGCCGAACAGGGAAACGCGCCAGGCGGCGGCTTCATAGTGGGCGGGGAAGAGTTCGATCGTGTCGCCGCGGACGCGGAAGGTGCCGCGCACGAAGCCGGTATCGCCGCGCTTGTATTGCAGGGCGACGAGCTTGGCGATGACCTCCCGCTGGTCGATTTTCTGGCCCTTTTGCAGGTCCACCGTCATGGCGGTGTAGTCTTCGACCGAGCCGATACCGTAAATGCAGGACACCGAGGAGACGATGATGACGTCGTCGCGTTCGAGGATGGAGCGCGTGGCCGAGTGGCGCATGCGGTCGATCTGCTCGTTGATGGTGGATTCCTTCTCGATATAGGTATCGGTGCGCGGCACATAGGCCTCGGGCTGATAGTAATCGTAGTAGGAAACGAAATATTCGACCGCGTTGTCGGGGAAGAAGGACTTGAACTCGCCATAGAGCTGGGCGGCGAGGGTCTTGTTCGGGGCCAGGATCAGCGCGGGGCGATTGGTCTGGGCGATGACCTGCGCGGCGGTGAAGGTTTTGCCCGAGCCGGTGACGCCGAGCAGGACCTGGTCGCTCTCGCCATTGTTGATGCCTTCGACCAGTTCGGCAATGGCGGTGGGCTGGTCGCCGGCGGGCTGGTAATTGGTGACCATGCGGAAGGGCTGGCCGGCGAGGCGTTTCTCGAGGCTGTTCTGCGCCTTGTGCGGCACCCAGGGGGAGCTTCCTTCCACCTCCTTGCGGCCATGCAGGATGATCTGCTCGAGCGCCTTGACCGTGGCGGTGACGCCGACGGTCTGCGCATCCTCGACGGTGCGGCTGGAGCCGGATTTAGACTTGGCGCTGGAGACCACGCTCTGCAACTGCGCCGCGGGAGATGGCTTATGGCCGAAGCCGGCCTGGGGGCTTTCGCCCATGCCGGAGAAGTCGACGCGGTCGACGGAGTTGATCTTGGTCTTGGCGGTCTTGGCCGCCATGCCGGTGGCGGTGTCGTTGTTCGACTTGGTGCTGCGGCGCTTTTCCAGCGCGGTCTTTTTCTTGGCGGCATCGGCCAGGGCCTTGGCGGCATCGGCTTCGGCCTGCGCGGCGTCGGCGGCGGCTTTCTGATCGGCGCGATCGAGGGCGCGCTTGTTCTTCATGCGCTCGGCATAGAGCGGTTTACTCGCGGCGATATCTTCGGCCTTCTCGATCTCGCCGAGAAAGTCGTCGATGGAGAATTCAGCTTTACCGGGGCGCGCGGATTTGTCGGCCATGAAAACACACTTGCTCTGGGGGAGCGTTCAAGATGGGGAATTGCACAGCATATTGCAATGTTTCGCCGACATTAGCATTGCATGAACGGAGACGGAACAGGGCTGCTGACAGGGGGTGTCAGTACGAATGGGGTGATGGGGTAACTTCATGGTACGACAGAAAATTATTTGGCCATGTCGCCCTGCCGCTGGTTGCCGGGGCGGGTGGCGGCCCCTAGAAAGAAGGCGGGGGCGGGAAAAATCCGCCTGAAGTGGCGGGGCGGACGATGCGGTTTGGGGGATTGGCCAGCCTTGCGCTGGCGGCGGCTTGGCGCGTGGCAATGGCGGTGCTGGCGTTGGCGGCGCTGACGGTTGCCGCGCTGGCGCAGACAGTTACGGTCAACCCGGCGACATTACCGAACCCGGTTTTGGGCGGCTCCTATTCGCAGACGATGTCGGCGACTGGCGGGTTAGGCCCTATAGTTTTGCCGTGGAGCCGGGAGGGGCGTTGCCGCCCGGGCTGAGTGTGAGTTCCGGCGGGGTGCTTTCCGGCACCCCGACTGCGCTCGGCACCTATAATTTCGTGGTTCGCGCGACAGACAGCACCGCCAGTGGTGCGGGCGGGCCGTTCTCCGGTACGCAGTCCTATTCGTTGACCGTTGGGACTCCGGTGGCGCCCGTTGTCACGTCTGTCACTGTTCCTGCGAATGGCATCTGGACCGTCACGCAGACCCTGGATTTTATCGTCAATTTCGATCAGGCGGTGACGGTCACCGGGGGGCCGAGCATTGTGTTGACCGTCGGTGCGACAGGCAAACAGCTATCCTATGTCAGTGGATCTGGCTCGAACGCGCTCCGCTTCAGCTATGTCATCGAGCCGGGCGACCTGGACTCTAATGGGGTAACGGTCGGAACGTTGTCGCTCAATGGCGGCACGATCCGCAATGCGACGGGCAGCGATGCGGTACTGACGCTCAACTCGATCGGGAGCACCAGCGGCGTTTTGATCGACGGAAACGCCATTGTCGCTGTGGATGACAGCTACAGCGTACAGGAAGATCAGCAATTGGTGGTTTCAGCCGCCAATGGCGTGCTGGCCAACGACACGGGCGCAAATCTGGTCGCCACTCTAGTGGTTCCGCCGGCATCGGGCAGCTTCGGCCTCAACGCCGATGGTTCATTTACCTATACCCCGGCCGCCAATTTTTTCGGGACCGATAGCTTCCAGGTACGGGTCAGCAATGGCGCCTACACGGCCAATTCCACGGCGACGATTACGGTGGTTCCGACGACGCCCGTGGTGAGCGGCGTAGCGCCGTCGCAAGGGCCGGTGACGGGCGGAACGGCGGTGACGATCAGCGGCTCAGATCTGTTCAGGGCGACCGGCGTGAGTTTTGGTGGTGTGCCTGCCAGCTTTACGGTGAATTCGGATACGTCACTCACCGCGACCGCGCCTGCGGGCGGCGTGGGTGCGGTGGATATCGTGGTCAGCAAGGGCAGTGTGAGAGCGACACTGGCGGGTGGCTTCACCTATGTCGGGCCGGGTGGCTTGAGCGTGGCCGATGGCGGGGATTTCTCCGCCTCGGGACCGGCGGGCGGTCCGTTTGCGCCGGCGTCCAAGACCTGGACGCTGAGCAATGGCGGCGGCAGCGACATCGATGTGCTGGTGAGCGGGCCGGGCGGGGTGTTTGACATTGCCGGGGCAGCTGATGGCGTGCCGTTTACGCTGGCGGCGGGTGGCAGCACGGATATCACGGTGAGCCTCAATGCCGGAGCCAATGGCTTGACGGCTGGAGCCGTGGGCGGCGCGGTGACTTTCGTCAACCAGACCAATGGCAGCGGCAATACCACACGGCAAGTTAGCCTCGATGTGCAGGCGGCGGCGCTGGGTTCGGTGACGATCCGGCAGGAAACGGTCGGTAGCGACGCGGTGTTCGGGTTCCGCTCGGCAACGTTGGGGCTAAACCTGTCGATTGCCACGATGGGCGGCAGCGGGCAGAGCGCCGATATCGCGCTGCCGGCGGGACGCCATAGCGTGGTGGCCGACGATATGAGCGGGGCCGGCTACACTCTGGTGGGGCTGGTCTGTTCGGACAGCGACAGCGTGGGCGATGTGGCGAGCCGCACGGCAAGCATCGTGCTGGATGCCGGCGAAGCGGTGATCTGCACTTTTAGCGCGGTCAATTCGGCGGAAGCGACCACGGCGCTGATCGAGGAATTCCTCGACGGCAGGGCGCGACAGATATTGGCCAATATACCAGACGAGGAGCGCCGTATCGCGCGGTTGAACGGGGTGGTTTCGGGCGGCGGCAGCCTGGGCTCGACGCTGCTGAGCTATCTGCCGGGAGTGGTGGAGGGCGGGCCGGTCGGGGTTTCGACCTCGCTGGCGGCGATCGACGCCATGGCGGGCAACCAGCAGCCTGGGGCACTGGATGTGTGGTTCGAGGGCAAGTTCTCGTTGTTCGAGGGCGGGGCCGGGGAAAAGTTCAGTAGCGCCGCGCTGGGCGCGGATTATCTGCTCAATCCGGACCTGTTGATCGGCGGTTTCGTGCAGTTCGATTTTGCGTCGCGCAATTTTGACAGTGGGGCAAAGGCATCGGGCACGGGCTGGCTGGCGGGGCCATATCTGACGGCGCGGCTGAGCGACAATCTCTATCTCGACCTGCTGGCAGCGGGCGGGCAATCGTCCAATGCGATCAGCCCAAGTGGCAGTTGTGAGGATGATTTCGACGCCACGCGCTATCTGCTGAGCGCGGCACTGCAAGGCCAATGGAGCCACGACGCGTGGACCTTCTCGCCGCGTGCCCAGCTGAGTTATTTCGAGGAAACCAGCGATGGTTATACCGATAGTCTGGGCGTGAGCATTCCGGCGGTGACGGCGGGCCTGGGGCAATTGGCCGTGGGGCCGGGGATCGGCTACCGGCTGACGCTGGACAATGGCGTGGTGGTCGATCTGGGGCTGCGGGCCGAAGCCGTGCTGGATATTGCCGGCGGTTCGGAACTAGGCGAATTGCAGGGGCGGCTATCGGGCTCGATCGGGTTTGGGCTGGTGGGCGGCGCCAATATCGGCCTGTCGGCGCGGCTGGATGGGATTGGCTCGGGCGAGGATCGTGGCAGCGTCGGGATCCGGTTGAGCCTGCCAGCACGGTAGGTTCATCGTCATCACCCGGCTTGTCCGGGTGATCCATCTCTCAGCATCAGCTGAAGCATGGATTGCCCGGACGAGCCGGGCAATGACGATGGAACCTGGCTTGGGAGAATGCCCCTAAAGAGAACACTGCCGCACGGCGAGGTGTTGGAACGCCAAAACGAAAAGGCCCGCGTGAAGCGGGCCTTTTGTTTGTCGTATGCCTAGGATCGGTTCGGGATCAATAGACTTTGATCGAGGAGACCGTGCCGCGCAGATAGGTCGGGAGGGCGGGCTTGGACTGGACGATGCGTTCGCAATAGGACTGGAAATAGCGGTCGCGGCAGGTGGCGACCGAGACGGCGCCCGTCAACTGCACCGAAGCGAAGCGATTGTCGAGATTTTGCAGGGCCAGATCGTCGATGGTGGTGCCGCTGTCAAAGCAGGTGGAGGCGCCGGTGAAATTGGTGCCTTCGAAGAAGCAGACGGTGCCGCGGCCATGGACGATGACGGGCTCGGGGTGGCGGCCATAATCGACATAAAGGCTGGAGGCCCAGCCGCGCTGGTTATTGGCCGCAACCAGGCACCAGTCGCGCTGGCAGCGCAGCACCCGGATCGGGGTATCGGCCGGGATATGGCCGGTTACGGCAAAGGAGCGGTCGGGGCCGGAGGCCAGGACCAAGGGCTTGACGCTCCAGGCGTGCGTGCCGGTCTCGCCGGCCGCAAGGCTGGCCGTGGCGGCGCCAAGCAGCATGACGATGGCCAGGCAGGCCGAAATGAGAGTGGTGACAAGACGCATGATAGAACCCTCGCGAACAAAGCGCGCGCAACTTACCGCGCTGCCGCCCGATCTCCAAGCCCCGGATGCAGAAAGAAAAGGTGGCGCGGACCTTGAAGATGCGGGGTTTTGCGCAGGGGACCTGCCGTCCGCCTTCGGGTGAGTATTCGTCCTGGCCTTACCCACCCACGGTGTCATTCCAGCCTGCGCCGGAATGACACCGCATTCTTGAGTGCACCCAGAGCAAACAAATCGCCTTCAGGGGGGAATGAGGCTATCGCAGGGTCTGCGGGTGGAGGGTGACATCGGTGCCCGAGGCCGCCTGGGTGGCGGGCAGGAAGACCACGATTGCGGCCGCTGCAAGAGCGATGGCCGCGATGACTTTCAGCAGCGTTCTGCCTTTATGGGATTTCATGGATGACGCTCCTCACTCAACGCCAGACAATTTTCGCCACACTAGAATAGAAACGGGGCCGGACGAACAGAAGTTCCCGGCCCCGTTCCAATATGGTTGCTAGTTCAATACTTTAATAGACGTCGACCGAGGAAGCCTGGCTGTCGATCTGGCCGCGCAGGCGCGGGGTATCGGAGCGCAGCGTCACGCAGGCGCCGTACTGGAACTGATCGGAGCAGAGGTCGACACGGGCGCCGCCGAACACCTGGACCGAGCGGATGGCGTCGTTCCAGCCGCGAGGCAGGCTGTCCATGGTTTCCCCCTGATCGAGGCAGAAGCTGCGACCGCGCATGTTGCGCTCGCTGAAGAAGCAGGCACCGGCATCTTCATAGACCGGAGGCTGGGGCCGGGGCGGCTGGGGTTGCGGGCGTGGCGGCTGCGGCCAGCCGGGATTCCAGCCACCATTGCCGTTGCCGGGATTCCAGCCACCGCCATTGCCGGGGCCGGGGTTGCCGGGGAACCAGCCGCCGCCATTGCCGGGGACCGGAACGGGTACAGGCTGGGGTTGTGGGCGCGGGGGCTGCGTTTGGCCATCAAAGACGACATAGTCTCCGGAGACCCAGCCAGAGACGCTGCCATAACTCACCTGGCACCAGCCGCTGCCGTCGCACTGGGCATCGATCCGCGTGCCGGCCCGCAGCACGTCGATCACGCCTTTTGCATTCGGGCCGGAGCGCACATTGACATTGGTGGTGACGGTGGCCGGCGCGGCCAAGGCGGCGCTGACCGATGCCAAGGCGGCCATGGCGGTGAAAATGGCGAGGCGGAAGGATTTCATGTGTGCTCCCCGTGGGCCGCCACTCGGCGGTTGATGGCGCTTAATAAACATCAGTCAGGTGAATGTGGGCTGAACGATGGCTTCAGGGTTCGATGCGGCGTTTCTGGCCGTCTTCGCCCAGCGAGACATAGACAAAGCGGCCTTCAGTGACCTTGACGCGATCATCGAGCCGGTTGCGGCGGGCCCAGGCTTCGAGGCCCACGGTGATCGAGGTGTTCCCGACCCGCTCGATCGAGGTATAGACGCACAGGATATCGCCGACCTTGACCGGGGCGATGAAGGTCATGGCTTCGACGGCGACGGTGACGACACGGCCCTGGGCGCGCTCGACGGCGGCAATGGCGCCGGCAATATCCATCTGGCTCATCACCCAGCCGCCGAAAATATCGCCGGCGGGATTGGTATCGGCGGGCATGGCCAGGGTGCGGATGGTCAGCGCGCCCTTGGGCTCGGAGGTCTCAACGATCATGTTCGGGTCCTTTCACGGGCCAGCGGCCAACCGCTTCTTCCCAATGCTTGCGGCAGAGGGAGATATAGACCGATTTCTCGATCGAAACCTGTTCGCCATCGGTCAGCACGCGGCCTGATGTATCCTGGCGCACGACCATGGTGGCCTTGGCGCCGCATTCGCAGATGGTGCGGATTTCACGCAGCACATCGGCAATGGCGAGAAGCTGGCTGGAGCCGGGGAAGAGCTTGCCGCGGAAATCGGTGCGCAGGCCAAAGCACATGACCGGGATTTTGAGGCGGTCCGACACGCGGGCGAGTTGCCAGACCTGGTCTTGGGTGAGGAATTGCGCCTCGTCGACGAACACGCAATCGACCTTGGCTTCGTCCATATGGTCGCGGACGGCCTGATAGAGATCGTCTTCGGATGAATAGAGTTCGGCCGGCTCGGCAATGCCGATGCGGGAGCTGATCAGGCCGACGCCGTCCTGGGCATAGAGCGCGGAGGTATAGAGCAGCGGGCGCATGCCGCGTTCGCGGTAATTATAGGCGGCCTGCAGCAGGAGCGTGGATTTGCCCGCATTCATTGCCGCGTAGGAGAAGTAAAGCTTGGCCATGCGGATTGCGGGACTCGAGGGGTTGGCGCCGGGTGTTTCATCAAGCCAATAGACCGGAATGGGCAAGGCTAGAAGCCTCGCCGGCAGCGTTCAACAGTTTTGCCAAAAAAGAGGCCGCCACGAGGGCGGCCGAAATGCCGATCTGATCGGCGGAGCCGGGGTTGGCGGCCGGGCTCCAAAAGGCCGGGCGCGACGTTGGGGACGTGGGGCGCGGCAGTCCGGGCTGCATGGGGATCGCCGGGACAAGGCAGAGGCTAGCGGCATTGCATGACGGGGACGTGACAGGCCATTCAGCCCGAGTTCAGTTTGCGGGCGGCAGCATGGGCTCCTATCTATCGG
Organism: Devosia sp. ZW T5_3; assembly: GCF_044987315.1. NCBI lineage: Bacteria > Pseudomonadati > Pseudomonadota > Alphaproteobacteria > Hyphomicrobiales > Devosiaceae > Devosia > Devosia sp. ZW T5_3. Next base: position 59,686 of record NZ_JBJDRE010000021.1, on the reverse strand, counting down.
CGGATTGGTCCGTGGGAGAATTGGCATGAAGGCAATGGTTCGTGCATTGGCCGCATTGGGTTTTGCCGCGGCGGCGACGCTGCCGGCGCTGGCTTCGCCGGTGGGCGTGTGGGAGGTGGAAAGCCGGGACTCGCGCTATAAGGTGACGCTGTGCGGGGACGGCACCCAGCTATGCGCCGAGCTGATCTGGCTGGGCAATGGCGGGGATAGCCCGGAAAACCTGCCCTATCTCAATACGCTGCTGATCGACCATGCGCCGCAGATCAAGCCCAATCAGTGGAAGGGCGATTTGCACCTTTATGGCCACAGCGCCAGCGGCACCATTACCCAGGTGAGCGAAGACCAGATTTCGCTGAAAGGGTGCTTCATGCTGGTAGTGTGCCGGACCTATCAGATGCACCGGTACAGCGATTAGGACACCCGCCGCCTGGCCCAGAGGGGCGGCACGGTTTCGACCAGCAGGATGGCGAGGAAGATCAGCGCCGCGCCGAGATAGCCGATGGGCGGCAGGCGTTCGCCCAGGATGAGCGCGCCGCCGAGCGCGGCGAAGAGGCTTTCGGCGGAGAGGATGATCGCGGCATTGGCGGCGGGCAGATATTGCTGGGCAATGGCTTGGCCGGTGAAGGCCACGGCGGTGGAGAAGCAGGCCGAATAGGCGATCTGCACCCAGCCATTGCTGATGCTGGCAAAGTCCGGCGCTTCGATGGGGACGGCCAGCACGGCCGAGATGATGCCGACGCTGAGGAAGGTGACGACCGAGAGCAGGATGGGCAGGCCGGTGGCGGTGGCCAGGTGGCCCAGCAGCAGGACATGCAGCGCCCAGAACACGGCGCAGGCGATGATGAGGGCGTCGCCGAGATTGAAGCTATCGAAATTGCCGCCATTGAGCAGGTAAATGCCGAGCAGCGCTATGGGCGCGCAGAACCAGATGATCGGGTGGGGCACGATGCGCGCGGCAACCAAGCCGATGACCGGGACGAAGAAGACGTAGAGACCGGTCAGGAACCCCGAATTGGTCACCGTGGTCAGCATCAGGCCATATTGCTGCAGGATGGAGCCGGCGAAAAACACCGCGCACATCAGGGCGACGAGTTGCCATTGCCGTGCGGTGGGACGGCTGGCAGTGCGGCGGAGTTCGCGCAGGGCGAGCGGAACGATGAGCAGGCCGCCGATGATGAAGCGGGTGCCGGAGAAGGTCAGCGGCCCCATGGCATCCATGGCCGATTTTTGCGCCACGAAGGCGAAGCCCCAGAGCATGGTGCAGAACAGGAGCGTTAGCGCGGCGAGGGGACGGGACATGAATTACCGGATTTGCAGCAGACCTCATCCTGAGCTTGTCGAAGGACGAGGTCGTGACTGGATATTGCCACGACCTCGTGGTTCGACAGGCTCACCATGAGGTCTACTGTGAGGAAGGTTCAGGGCAGCTCCGCATCCAGCGCTGCGATCAGCTGCGTGATTTCTTCGGGCGTGGTGTAGTGCACGAAGGAGAGGCGGAGGACGCCGTGGTTGGGGTCGACGCCCATGGCTTCGAGCAGGCGGACGGCGTAGAAATTGCCGCCGCTGGCCATGACGCCATGTTTGGCGAGGCGGGTCGCAACGGTGGCGCCCGGTTCGGACAGGATCAGCGAAATGGTGGGGGCGCGGCTTTCGGCGTCGTCGGGGCCGACGAGGCGAACATTGTTCTTGCCGCGCAGGTAATCGAGCAGCGGGCGGACCAGGGCGGTTTCCTGATCGCGCATGGCCTTGCGGGCGCGGGCGAAGGGATTGCCGCTGCCCCCGGCAATGTCAGCCACGGTCTCGAAGTAATCGGCAATGGCGCCGACGGCAGCGATCTGGGCGTGGTCGGGACCGGCGGGCGTCAGGCGATAGCGCAGCTTGGCGTCGTTGAAGTAATGGCCCTGATTGGGCAAGGCGCGCGCCAATTCGGGGCGGATGGCCATGACGCCGAGATGGGGGCCATAAACCTTGTAGGCCGAGAACAGGTAGATATCGGCACCGAGTTCGGCGAGGTCGGGCAGGCCATGGGGGGCGTAGCTGACGCCATCAATGGCAGTGACGGCGCCGACGGCATGGGCGCGAGCCGAGATTTCGGCCACGGGATTGATTTCGCCGACAATATTGGAGCAGTGCGGGGCGGCGACGAGACGCACCTTGGCGTCGAGAATGGCGTCGAGGCCGGCCAGATCGAGCCGGCCGGTTTGCGGATCGACCTGCCATTCGCGCACTTCAATGCCGCGCGCGGCGAGGCGCCGCCAATTGCCGGTATTGGCCTCGTGATCCTGATTGGTGACCACAATGGCGTCGCCGGGCTGGAGCCAGGCGCCGAAGGCATTGGCCAGCACATAGGTATTGGCGGAGGTCGAGGGGCCGAAATGGATCCAGTCGGGATCGACATTGAACGCCTCGGCGATGCGCTCATAGCTGCGGTTCATCGCCTCCCCAGCTTCGATGGAGGCCGGGTAAACGCCGTAGGGCTGCACTTTGGTGGCGCGATAGAAATGCTCGAGCGTGTCGAGCACGGGCCGGGCCGTGTAGGAGCCGCCGGCATTTTCGAAGAAGGCTTGGCCCACAAGGGAAGGTTCGGCAAAGGCGGGGAAATGCGCCCGAATGCGGGAAGGATCGAGAGGCAGGGCGGTCATCTAATCATCCAAAAAAGTGCCAGAGATTGGTAGTGGATGATTGGGCAAAAGCAAACCCCGGCCGTTTGCGGGCCGGGGTTTGTGCGCGGCGCACCGGTGAGGGTTAGGCCGGTTGCCACGCATGGGACGGCGCCGCCACAGGAGGTATAGGCGGCGCCGAAAGGGATTTGCTTAGCCGTTGGTGGGCTCGGGCAGGGCCGGCTGAGCGGCGCCGGGGCCGGAATGGCGCGGGCCATCCTGGCCGGGGCGGCCCCAATTGGGGCGTTCGCCGCGTTCGGGCGCCAGGGCGGCCTGCTGCTCGGGGGTGAGGCTGTCGAAGAAGGCGGTGACCGAGGGTTTGATGGCTTCAAGGGCCGTCAGATTTGCCGAGGTGATGGCGATGCGCGCGTCGAGCCGGGCGGCGATATCGGGTTTTGCGTCGGCTGTGGGGCGAGCGGCGTCGGCGGCGGTGGCGAAATCATCGGCAGCGGCGAGGATGGCGGTTTTCATGGCGTCGAACAAAGGTTGCTGTTCAGCGGTGAGGTCGACACGGTGGCTGAGCCGGACCAGACCAATTTCGGCGGCTTCGGCGCCGCGCTCGAAATTGAGGAAGCCACCGCCATGGCGGATTTCCATGTGGCGCATGCCGCCTTGCGGGAACTGGCCGGGGTGCTGGAAGCGATTGTGATCATGGCCGGGCTTTTGCACATCGGCGGCGGCGGGCGCTGCCGGGCCTGCTTCCTGGGCGAAGCTGGGGGCAAGGGAGGTGAGGCCAAGGGCGGCGGTCAGCAGCGCCACGATGGCGGGCTTGGAGATCGTCTTCATGGGAGCAAGTCCTTTTGCATGGGACCGGTTCGTCCGGTATCGAAAGGACCATAGGGCAGGCGATCTGTTCGCGACCTTGCGGGCGGATGAAGACTTGGTCAGGTTGGTAAGGAAGGGGGCGACATGGTGGATTTGGTGAATGACCCATTTCCCGATCTGGCGGCGCTGGACGGGCTATGGCGCAGCGCCTGGGGCGGACCGGTGGCGGCGGGCTATGGGCGCGTGCTGGAGCGGAGCCTCGTGCATGTCGGGGCTTATGAAGCGGGCGTGCTGGTGGGGTTTGTCAATGTCGCGTGGGACGGGGGCGTGCATGCCTTTGTGCTCGATACGTGTGTGCATGCGGAGCATCAGCGGAAGGGGATCGCGACCGCGCTAGTGCAGCGGGCGGCGGAGTTGGCTCGGGTGCGGGGCGCCGAATGGCTGCATGTGGATTTTGAATCGCAGCTGGAGGGGTTTTATCGCAGATGCGGGTTTGCGCCGAGTGCGGCGGGGGTGATGCGGTTGGTGTGAGGGCACTAAAGTCCTCACCCCCACAATGTCATTCCCGCGAAAGCGGGATGCTGGAGAAGAAAACGGAGGTTCCCGCTTTCGCGGGAATGACATTGTGGGGTGCGGGCATCCATGCATGGGATGGCGCAGAACCCCTCACCCAGTAATTTCTTCTGGACGAAGAAATTACAGTCCCTCTCCCTCAAGGGGCGAGGGGAAGAGGGGGCTCGCTTGCGCTGCAGCAAGCTTTTTAGCGCGTTAGATAAATCGGATTGCTCAGTGCTCGCCTTATTGGCTGGTGGGCTAGGTCGCTTTCCTTGAGGTCCCAGGGGAGACCGGGGCTGTCGAGGGCGCCGGTGAAATCGGCGACCAGCTTTGCGCGGCTTGCTTCGGCGATGATTTCGGCGCGGATGAAGGTTTTGGCTTCGGACACGGCGAGATCGGTCTGCCAGTCGTCGCTGGGGATCACGGTTTCGGCGAGGGGGCCGGCGGCGTCGATCCAGATGAGGCGGTCGCCGGCGGCGCCGTGGATGGTGGCGGTGGCTGTGGTGGCCCCACTGACCGTCGAGCCCATGGGATGGCCATCGACGGTGATGGAGAGATGGGGGCCGGTTGGGCTTTCGGTGATGTAGCCGTGGCCCGCTTGCATGGCGGCGAGGACGGCGGCTTCGGAGAGTTCGTTGAGCCAGAGAACCGTCGTGGGGCGGGCGAGGACCTGCGGGCCTTCGGGCAGGAGGCGGTCGGGCTGGTGATAGTCGGAGCCGCCAATGGCGGAGATACGCAGGCCGGCGGCGAGGCGGCGCTGGTAGCGTTCGAGGGAAATCCAGTTCCAGGCCAGCCAGGTGGATTGCCAGACTTCCATACATTCGATCTCGGGCAGCTCGTAATCCCAGGGGATGGTGGGCTTGTCGTGGTTGATCGAGAGCAGGCCGCCTTTTTCATGCACCGACTGGGCCAGAATGTGGGCATCGGAGGGCTGGGTCATGCGGAAATCGATCCAGTCATCGACGCCAAAGACATTGGCATGGCCGATAGCGGTGGTGATTTCCATGGCGCGCACAAAGACCAGATCGGGCGACGACTGCGGGTGGAAATAGCGGCGCTGGGTGATGGTGTTGTGGTCGGCAATGGCGAGGAAGTCGAGGCCCGCCTGTTTGGCTGCGGCGTGGAGCAGTTCGGGGGCGCCCTTGGCGTCGGAATGGTAGGTGTGGCAGTGCAGATCGCCCTTGTACCAGCCCGGTTCGCGGCGGACGGGGAAGGTACGGGCGGGCTGCGGCGCGAGAGAACGCGCGGCATTGTCGAGGGTGATGGTAACCGTGGCCTCGGTGCCGGCTTCGGGGATTTTGTAGAGGCCCAGAATGACGTTCCAGCGGCCGGGCGGGATATCGCCATGGATATAGCCGGGTGTGGCGTCATCGGTGGCGATGAAGAAATGGTCGCGCGCGCCGCCGCTCCAGCCGCGGAAGCCGTGTTCGGTGGGGTAGCCGGTATCGCGCGGGTCGAAGGCGCCGAGGTCGATGATGCAGTCTTCGGCCTTGGGATAGGTGAGGATGACATCAATGCGCGTGGTGCCGGCGGGGACGTCGAAAGGAATGTAAAAATAGGGGTTTTTTGACCGGTCGGCGCGGGTGATGGGGGTGGTGATCGTGGTCACAGCGGCTGTTCCCCGTCGGCCGGAATACGGGCCCCGGTGCTGTCGAACAGGTGGATGTGCTCGGGGGCGAAGCTAAGCGTCACCGCCTCGCTCAGCGTGATGTGGTCATCCGTGAAGATGCGGGCGGTGAGGCGGGAGGTGTCGGGGCGCTCGATAGTGACGAGGCTTTCGGGGCCCATGTTTTCGTTGGCGAAGAGGGTGCCGGTGATGGTGTTGGCGATGCCCGGCTCGGCGATGGCGAGGTGTTCGGGGCGGATGCCCAGGGTGAGGCTCTTGGCCTTGGCGAGGGCGGCAGCGATGCCGGAGGACATGGGGAGGGACGACAAGGTCAGGCCATCGGCCTTGAGCTGCAATTGGCCGTCGCCATGGGCGGCTTCCACCGGCACTAGGTTCATCGGCGGGTTGCCGACGAAATTGGCGACGAAGGTGGTGGCGGGGCGGCGATAGATTTCGATGGGCGGGGCATATTGCACGATGCGGCCCTGGTCCATCACGGCGATGCGGGTGGCCAGCGCCATGGCTTCGGCCTGGTCGTGGGTGACGTAAACCGCGGTCATGCCCATGTCGCGCTGCAGGTGATTGAGGAAGCCGCGGGCTTCCAGCCGCAGCTTGGCGTCCAGATTGGAAAGCGGTTCATCGAACAGATAGACGCGGGAGGGGTAGACCAGGGCGCGGGCGAGCGACGTGCGTTGTTGCTGGCCGCCGGAAATCTGGCTGGGGAGGCGATCCATGAGATGGCCGATCTTGAGGACATCGGCCACTTCCCTGGCGCGGCCATGGCGCTTCTGGATGGGTTCGCCGCGCACCTTGAGCGGATAAGCGATATTGTCGGCCAGGTTCATATGCGGGTAGAGCGCATAATCCTGAAACACCATGGAAATCTGGCGGTCCTTGGGGTGCAGATTGGTAACGTCATCACCCCCGATCAGCACCTGGCCATGGCTGGGGGTTTCAAGGCCCGCAATCATGCGCAGGCTCGTGGTCTTGCCGCAGCCGGAGGGGCCGAGCAGGCACACGAATTCACCATCGCCAATGGCAAAGCTGACATCGGAAACGGCGTTGAAGGCGCCGAAGCTCTTGGTGACGTTTTTGAATTCGACTGAAGCCATGAAATGAGGGCCCTAGGCTTTGATGCCGCCAAAGAACCGGAAGCCGAACTTCCAGCTGACGAACAGGTAGAGAATGATGACGGGGAGCGAATAGATCAGCGAATAAGCCGCCAGCAGCGTGACGGTGGGCGTGCCGGCTTCCGAATAGAAGGAATAGATGGCGACCGACGCCGGCATCAGTTTGTCGCTGCGCAGCAGGATGAAGGGGATGAGGAAGCTGCCCCAGATATTCACGAAGGCCCAAACCACGACGACCACAATGCCCGGACGGATCACCGGCAAAGCGACATCGAAAAACGCCTGGACGGGCGAGGCGCCGGCGACCATGGCGCTTTCCTCGTAGGATTTGGGGATGGAATCGATGAAGTCGCGCAGGATGAACATGGCGGTGGGCAGCAGCCCGCCGGCAAAGGTGAGGATGACGGCCAAATGGCTATCGATCAGCCCCATGGCCGAGACGATGAGGAAGATCGGCACCATGGCGGCCGAGCCCGATACGACCGAGGAAAACAGCAGCAGGATATAGGTGACGGCGCCCTTGCCGGGGATGGACGAGCGGCTGAGGGCATAGGCGGCGAGCGTTGCTGCCGCGCCTACGAGAATGACGCCACCAATGGACTGGATCAGGCTGTTCCACAGCGCCTGCATGGCGAAATTGTTCTGGAACACGGTCATGAAATTGGACAGCGTCCAGGGATCGGGGATGGCGACGCCCAGTTCGGCCCGCGCGTTGAAGGGGGCGAAGATGAACCAGATCAGCGGCAGCGCGAAGACGGCACCGATCAGGGCGGCGAGGGCGGAAAAGGCGATGCGGCCGGCAAAGGCGGGGAAGGTGAGTTTCATGCTTCAAGCCTTCTTCTTGCGGCCGATGGTGAGATAGATCAGCGCGAAGGCCAGATTGATCAGCATGATGATGACGCCCACGGCCGCGCCCTTGCCGAATTCGAAATCGCGGAAGGCCACCCGGTAATTGTAAATCGAGAGCAATTCGGTGCGGTAGGAGGGGCCGCCATTGGTGAGCAGGAAGGGGGTGAAGGTGTTGAAGGTCCACATGGTGATCAGGATCAGATCGGTGACCACATGGCCCCGGATGAGGGGCAGGGCGATATCCTTGAACTTCTGCCAGGAGGAGGCGCCGGCCACATCGGCCGCCTGGAAATAGCTGGGCGGGATCGAGGAAAAGGCCGAGTTGAACAGCATCATGGAGAAGGCCGCGCCGCGCCAGGTATTGAACACCACGATGACCCAGAAGGGTTGCTGCAGCAGGAAATCGCCCTTGGGCAGGCCGACGCTGCCCAGGATGGCATTGAGCGTGCCCTGATCGCGATCGAGGAAAGCGAACCAGGCAAAGCCGATCACCACTTCGGGCAGGATCCAGGCGGCGATGACGAAGGTCTCGGTGAGGCGCTTGATCCAGGGCGGCACGGTCTGGATCAGCCAGGCGAGCAACAGGCCCAGCAGGGCCTGGCCGATCAGCGCCGAGGCCAGCACGAATTGGGTGGTGAGGATGAGCGAAAAGCCGAACTGGCCGCGCTGGAAGAAATTGGCGGGGTCGAACAGCGCGAAGTAATTGGCGAGGCCGACAAATTCGGGATTGAGCGCGGTGCGGCCGAGCAGGGTGCGGTTGGTGAAGGATACGAAGATCACCCAGAAGAAGGGGATGATCACGAAGAGGGCAACGAGCAGGCCGGCCGGGGTGAGGAAGACGGCGCCGGCGCGATTGGACAGCAGGGCGAAGCGGCGGGCGGGTTTGGCTGGTGGTGTGGTTGGTTCAGCTGTCATGCCGCGTCTTTCCCAAAGTAGTTTTATTCACGGTGTCAGTTTCACCCCGGTGTCATTCCGGCGAAGGCCGGAACCCATCCTGAGATGATGCCAAGCCTCGCGATCTCAGGATGGGCCCCGGCCTTCGCCGGGGTGACACCGAGGGGAGGAGAGGTTGGTGCCAAGCGGCCATCCCAACACCCGATGTCCCGTGGGACACCGGGCGGTCCTGGGAGGAACCTCGTGCCGTCAGAGCAAGCTGACGGTGTTGTCTTCGCCCACGATGCGGATGACCGCGTCGCGGTATTGGGCCATGGCGTCTTCCGGGGAGAGTTCGCCCGAGACGACGCTTTCGGTCATGCGCTGGATTTCGGCGGAGACGGCGTTGTAGTCGGGATCGTTCGGCCGGGCGGTGGTGATCGGCAGCAATTCCTGGCTGGATTGGGTGAGGAACGGGCTGTTGGGGATGGCCACGTCGGTACGCGCGGTGATCCGCGGCTGGATCGCCTGGAAGGCTTCGAGCTGGGCCGGCTCGTTCATGAAGGAGAGCAGCGCCCAGGCTTCCTTGGGGGTGTCCGTGGCGGGATTGAGCACGAAGCCGGTGCCGCCCGAAATGGTGACGAAATCCTGGCCGCGGATGCCCTTGCCGGGGGTTTCGGCAGGGATTTTGACCCAGCCCATGACCTTGTCGCGATCGGGCACGGCGAATTCAGAGCCTTCCGGGGTGACCGAGCGGTAGAAATAATCGCCTTCGAACAGCAGGGCCGTGACGCCATCGCGGAAATTGGCGAAGGAGCGGTTGCGGCCATCGGCCAGCAATTGGGCGCGGGCATCGCCAAGCTGCTCATCGACATAGATGGTCTTGTAGAGGTTGAGGGTGTCCAGAATGCCCTGGCTGCCCACGATCCATTTGCCGTTCTCGTCGAGCACGGTTTCGCCCGTGCCCAGTAGCGCCAGCCAATAGCCCTGCATTGTGGTGGCCTCGCCCATGGCGACGCCGGCATTGAGCTGGATGGGGAAGCTGTCGGGCTTGACCTTCTTGATGGCGCGGGCGGCATCGAGAATGTCGGCCCAGGATGTGGGCTGCCAGGTCTCGGCGTCGATGCCGGCTTCGGTCAGCATGTCCTTGCGGGTGTAAAGCATGCGCACGTCGGTGCCGAGCGGGATGCCGTAATATTGCTCCTCGTAGATCATCAGGGCGCGGGAGCCCTCGGACAGGGCGGCCCAGCCGGACCAGTCATCGACTTCGGGGCCGGCGACTTCGTTGAGGGGCTTGAGCAGGCCGCCTTCAACGAAGCTCGGGATGAGGAAGCCATCGAACGCGGTGACGTCGGGGCCCGCGCCGGTGGAGAAATCCAGCGCCAATTGCTGGGTGAGCTGGGCGTCTTCGCCGCCAAATTGGTTGAGCGTCACCTTGGTATCGGGATTGGCGGCCTCGAAGGCGGGGATGACGCTGTTCTGGATCCACTCGGCGGTGGCGCTGTTGACGCCGCCAATGACGCAGCGGCAGGTGATTTCGAGGTCGACGGCGAAAGCCGGACCGGCCATTGCAGTAGCGCCGACAAGGCCAAAGGCCAGGGCGCGCAGACGATTGCTCATCGCAAAAACCTCCCATGTTTGGCTCCGGATTGGTCCGGTAGCCGGTGTTGGTTCGTGGCTTCCGGCGGGGCCGGAAGGGCATGAACCCCTCAACAATGAACACGTTTTCACGACTCGTCAATGCGCGGCGCAGCGAGGGTGCAAACGTGCCGATGCATGGTGGCCATGTTTTGCAAAGGTTGCGTGACAGAAGGAGCGATTTCGATTGCGCGGGGAAAATGCCCGTGCTTGACAGTGCGGCGGGCGAAAGCCAGTGTTTTGAACACGATTTCATATCGCATGGGAGGATTGCTTGAGCGAGACCGGGGCGCCTGCGCGAGAGCGTGCGACGGCACAGATGGTGGCGGAGCGGGCCAAGGTGTCGCGCGTGGCGGTATCGCGGGCGTTCAATCCGCATACTTCGCTCAAGCCGGAGAAGCGCGAACTGATCCTCAAGATTGCGCAGGAGCTGAATTACACGCCGGACCGCGCGGCGCGGGCGCTGGTCAGCGGGCGTTCGCATCTGGTGGGCGTGATCGTGCCCGATGTGTGCAGCCCCTGGGAAAGCCAGGAAATCGATGCGCTGACCACGGCCTTGCAGAATGAGGGCTTTGCCACGCTGCTGTTCAAGACGCAGACCGACATGAGCATGGACCAGACGCTGCTGACCTATATGAAGGGGTTCAATCCCGACGCGGTCATTGCGTTTGTCGAGAATATCAAGCCGGCGACATTGGCGCGTGTGCTCGACCGGGCGGTGCCGATCTATGTGCATTATCCGCTGGAAGGGCAGCCCGAAACGGGCGTGCTGGCGACTGACAAGACACTGCATGACCGGCTCAATATCATGCAGCGCAATGGCATCGAGCAGGCGGTGGCGCTGCTGCACGGCTATGGGGCGCGGCGGATTGCGTATCTCTCGGGCCTGCCGCGATCGCTGGCGAGCGTGGCGCGGGAGCAGACCTTGCGCGCGGTGATGGCCGATCGCGGGCTGGATGAGCCGATCGTCTTTCCCGGCGATTTTACCTATGACACCGCCTATGCCGCGACCGTCGATCTGTTCCGGGTGGGGCAGGGGGCGGATGCGGTGTTTGCCGCCAATGACGTGGGCGCGTTCGGGGTGATCGATGCGCTGCGCCATGAATTCGGGCTGCGTGTGCCGCAGGACGTCAAGGTCGTCGGCTTCGATGATATCGAGCAATCGCATTGGAAAAGCTACAGCCTGACCACGGTCAAGATCGACCTGGCGGAGCGCGTGCGGGCGTTGGTGCGGCTGATCCTGCGGCGGCTGAACGATCCCGGCGCGCCGGCCTTTGTCGAAACTTTGCAAACCAGGCTCGTCGTGCGTGGCACGGTCGGCTGATCGGAATTTTCATGAATACCAAGCGTATCCATCTGGTCTTCAAGACCCATCTCGACATTGGCTTTACCGACCATGCGGCCAAGGTGCGGCGCCAATATCATGAGCAGTTCATTCCGCAGGCCCTTGCCACGGGCGAGCACTTTTTTGCGGAAAATCCCGAGCAACCGGCCTTTATCTGGACGACGGGGGCCTGGCTGATCTGGGACCACCTCAACAGCCAGAGCCCCGAGCGGGTCAAGCGGCTGGAGCGGGCCATCGAGCGGGGGCTGATTGCCTGGCACGCGCTGCCGTTTACGACCCATACCGAGCTGATGTCGCCTTCGGTGTTTCGGGCTGGGCTGAGCTATGCGCAGGAGCTGGACCAGCGCTTGGGCAAGGCCACGATTGCGGCCAAGATGACGGATGTGCCGGGACATACTTTGGGCATGGTGCCGCTATTGGCCCGGGCTGGGGTCAAATTCCTGCATCTGGGGGTGAATACGGCTAGCCCCGTGCCCGACGTGCCGCCGATTTTCCGCTGGCGGGCGCCGGATGGGTCCGAAGTGGTAGTGATGTATCAGGCCTCGTACGGGGAGACGGATTTCCCGGCGGGCGCGGACATTGGGCTCAGTTTTGCCCATACCAGCGACAATATCGGGCCGCAAAGCGTGGGGCAGACGGTCGAAGCGGTGCGGGCGCTGGGGCATGCTCACCCGGATGCTGAGATCGTGGCGTCGACGCTGGATGCTTTCGGCGCCGCCATGTGGGCGCGGCGTGAGAGCTTTCCCGTGGTGACGGAAGAAATTGGCGATAGCTGGATTCATGGGGCCGGGAGCGATCCCGAAAAAGTGGCGCGGTTCCGGGCGTTGCAACGGCTTTATGATGGGTTTGAGGCCACGCTGACGCCGGAACGGCTGGCCTTTGGGCGTGGGCTGGCCATGGTGGCCGAACATACCTGGGGCGTCGATATCAAGACCTATCTGCGGGATGACAAGGCATGGGACCGGCCGGCATTCGAGGCGGCGCGCAAGGGCGACTATCGCTTTGCCTATGCCGAGCAGTCCTGGGCCGAGCAGCGCGACTATCTCGATGCAGCGGTCGCGGCTTTGGGGCCGGAGGATCGGGCCTTGGCTGAGGCCGTGGTGCGGGAGCCGGAGGTGGTCGGCGCGCTGACGGCTGGGCATGAGCTGCGCGATGGCGGCTGGGTGGTGACGCTTGATCCGGTGACGGGGGACATTGCGCGAGTGGCTTCGCCGGCCGGTGTGGTCATCGCGGGCACGGGTGGGTCGCTGCTGGGCTATCGTTATGAAAGCTATGACTGGCCCGAGCTGCAGCGGCATCTGGATAGCTATCTGCAGCATCGGCTGGAATGGGCGATTCTGGATCACGACAAGCCGGGTCTGGCTGCGGCCAAGACGGCGGCGACGCAGAGCTTTGCGCCGGTTCTCAAGGGCGTTGCGGGGCGGAATGCGGTAGGCGAAATGCCGGCGCTGGCGTATGCCACGCTGGGGGCGCCGCGGCAGGTTGAGGTGACGATCAAGGCGCTGGATGGGCGGCAGTTGGAGATTGCGCTCGTGCTGCGCGACAAGAAGGCCAATCGGATGCCGGAGGCCAGTTTTGTGTCGTTCACGCCTTTTGGGGCGAGCGGATGGGCATTGCGCAAGATGGGGCTGTGGCAGGATGCGGGCAACATCGTCGAACGCGGTGGCGGGCAATTGCAGGCGGTGGAGGCGGTGCGAGCGGCGATTGGTAATGTGCCGTTTAGCGTGAGCTTGCTGGATAGTGCGCTGGTGGCGCCGGCGGGGGCGGAGTTTGTGCCGTTTCAGCCGGAGCGGCCGGATTTTTCCGGCGGCTTTCGGGTGAATGTGCACAACAATAAATGGGGGACCAATTTCCCCATGTGGTGTGAGGGGACGATTGTCAGCCGGTTGGTGCTAGAGGTGGGGTAGGCCCCCTCATCCCAACCGAAATTCGCCTTCGCGAATTCGGTGTCCCTTCGGGCACCTTCTCCCACGAGGGGAGAAGGGTGGTTCGGTGGGTTGGTCGGGCTCGAAGCCACCCTCGCCCCTTGTGGGAGAGGGACAGTAATTTCTTCGTTCAGAAGAAATTACAGGGTGAGGGGTGCGATGCCGCCGCGCCCCTTAAAGCCTACAGGAAACTCGCTTCAAACAGGGTCTTGGAATAGGGCTGGGTGATCTCGCCGCCGCGGAAGGCGTCGGGGGTGAGTTCGTCGACGAATACGCCCTCCTTCATCACCAGCACGCGGTCGCACATATGGGCGATGACCGAGAGGTCGTGGCTGACCAGCACATAGGTCAGTTGCTGCTGTTCGCGCAGATCGCTCAGCAGATTGAGCACTTCGGCCTGCACCGATACGTCCAGCGCCGAAGTGGGCTCGTCGAGCAGCAGGATTTGCGGCGCCAGCATCAGGGCCCGCGCAATGGCCACGCGCTGGCGCTGGCCACCGGACAGCTCATGGGGGAAGCGCTCGGCAAAAGCGGCCGGCAGGCCCACGCGCTCCAGCGCCGGCACGACACGATCCCAGCCTTCGCCGCGCTTCATGGCGCGCAGCGGTTCGGCCAGCACCCGCTCGATGCGGTGGCGCGGATGGATCGAGCCATAGGGGTCCTGAAACACCATCTGGGCCAGCTCGAACTGTTCTTTGGTGCGCTCCTTGGCAACATCCTGCCCGGCCAGCGCGATGCGGCCGGTCCAGTGCCGGTCGAGCCCCGCCAGCGAGCGCAGCACGGTGGATTTACCGCAGCCGGATTCGCCGACAATGCCCAGCGTCTCGCCCTTGGCGACCTTGAAGGACACCGATTTGACGACCTGCTTGCGATCGTCACCCTTGCCGAAGGCGACTTCGAGATTTTCGACTTCGATCATGGCCGCGCCTCCGCTGCGTCGATGGCCTTGCGGTCGAGCACCTGCAGGCGCTGCACCGGATGGCGGGGATCGGGCATGGCCGCGATCAGGCCCTTGGTATAGGGGTGGCTGGCATCTTCCAGCCGGGTCAGGCTTTCCACCACATGGCCCTTGTACATGACCAGGATGCGCTGGCAGAACGCGGCGACCATGCGGATATCATGGCTGATCAGCACCAGGCCCGAATTGTTCTCGGTGACCAATTCGTCGAGCAGCTTGAGCACGTCGCCGCGCACGCTGACATCGAGCGCCGAGGTCGGCTCATCGGCAATCACAACGCGCGGCTTGGCCAGCAGCATCATGGCGATCATCACGCGCTGCCCCATGCCGCCCGAAATCTGGTGCGGATAAAGCCGCATCGTGCGTTCGACATCGGCAATGCGGACGCGCTCGAGCATGGCGGACGCCGCGGCATAAGCCTCGCGCTTGCCTAGGCCCAGATGCAGCTTGGCGGCTTCGGCCACCTGCTTGCCCACCGAGAGCACCGGGTTCAGCGAATAGCGCGGATCCTGCATGATCAGCGCCATTTTGTGCCCGCGCAGCTTGCGCATATGGGCTTCGTTGAGCCCGAGCAGGGGAGCGCCCTCGAAGTCGAGGCGTTCGGCTTCGACCTTGGCCGAATTGGGCAGCAGCCGCATGATAGCGCGGCCGACGGTGGATTTGCCCGAGCCGGATTCTCCGACAATGCCCAGCCGTTCGGCGCCCAGCTCGAAGCTCACGTCGCGCACCGCCAGCACCTGGCTCTGCGCGAACCGCACCGAGAGCTTGCTGACGCTGAGAATAGTCTGATCAGGAGCGGACATGGCGCGGATCCAGCAGGTCACGGAGGGCATCGCCCACCAGATTGAAGGCAAGGCTGGTGATGAGAATGGCCAGGCCCGGCATTACCGCGACCCACCAATAATCCAGCATGAATTTGCGGCCGTTCGAAATCATCGCGCCCCATTCCGGCGCCGGCGGCTGTGCGCCGAGGCCGAGAAAGCCCAGGGCCGCAGCGGTCAGGATAATGCCGGCCATGTTGAGCGTCAGCCGCACCACCACCGAGGGGATGCACATGGGCGCGATATAGAGGAACAGCACGCGCAGGGGCGAAGCGCCATAAAGCCGGGCGGCCGCGACATAGTCGGTATTGCGCACGACCAGGGCCTCAGCCCGCGCCAGGCGCGCGATCGGTGGCCAGCCCGTCAGCGAAATGGCGATGATCGCGGTCTGCAGCCCGGCGCCCATGGCGGCGGCAAAGGCCAGCGCCAGGATCAGCGAGGGGAAGGACAGCACGATATCGGTGGCGCGCATCAGGATGGCGTCGGTGCGGCCGCCGACAAAGCCGGCGACGACGCCGACGATCAACCCGACCGGGCCGACGATCAGCGTCACCGCCAGCACGGTCTGGATGGTGATGCGCGTGCCATGGATGAGGCGCGACAGGATATCGCGGCCGAATTCATCGGTGCCAGCCCAATGCGCCCAGCTCGGCGCCTGCAAGGCCAGCGGCAGGTTCTGCGCGGTGGGGCTATAGGGGGCAATCCATGGGGCAAAGATCGCTATGACGACCAAGAGGGCCAAGACGATAAAGCCCAGCATGCCCAGCGGTTCGCGCGACAGTTTGGAGAGGCTGAGCCGCACGGTGGTCGCCATGCGGCCAAGCAGGCGGCCAAAACCACCACGCCCGGGAAGGGTCTCGACATTACTCATGAGGTCGCCTCGCGGGTACGGGGATCAAGGAAGACATAGGCGAGGTCCGCCACGAAATTGAGCAGCATGAAGATGAGGCCGATAATGAGCGTCGAGGCCAGCACAGCGTTCATGTCGCCGATCATCAGCGCATTGGTCATGTATTGGCCGATGCCGGGCCAGGAGAACACGATCTCGGTGACCACGGCGCCTTCGAGCAGGCTGCCATAGGAAATGGCGAGAATGGTCACCAGCTGCACCGAAATATTGGGCAGGATATGCCCGATAACGATGCCGGCCGAGGACACGCCCTTGGCGCGCGCCGCCGTCACATAATCCTGGTTGAGCTGCTCCAGCGTAAAGCTGCGCGTCATGCGGGTAATATAAGCCATGGCCGAATAGGCCAGGATGCAGGCCGGCAGGATGATGTGGCTGATGGCATTCCAGAACACTTCCGTGTCCCCAGCCAGCAGGCTATCGACCAGCAACAGACCCGTGCGCGGCTCGACCAGCCCCTCAAGATAGATATCGACACGGCCGGGTCCGCCAACCCAGGACAGGCCGGCATAGAAGATCACGAGGCCGACAATGCCGAACCAGAAGACGGGGATGGAGTGCCCCACCAGCGAGACGACGCGGGCGATCTGGTCGACCAGCGAGTCGCGATAAAGCGCCGCCGCCATGCCCAAAGGCACGCCGACCACGGTGGAAATGATCACCGCCAAAGTCGCCAGTTCCAGCGTGGCGGGGAAGGCCGAGGCTAGATCCTGCGTCACCGGATTGCCGGTGAGAATGGCGGTGCCCATGTCGCCATGCAGCAGCGAGGTCACATAGATCCAGAATTGCTGGTAGAGCGGCAGATCGAGCCCCAGCCGCTGCCGCATGGCTTCGAACGCCGCGGGGTCGGCCAATTCGCCGACAATGGCGCCAACCGGATCGGTGGGCAACACGCGGCCGATGAAGAAGGTCACCAGCAGCAGGATGAACAGGCTGACCAGCAATTGCACGAAGCGCTGGCCCAGTTCCTTGAAGTTGAATTCTTTCATGTCGGCCGCTCGGTTTCAGATGGCATGCGGCTTGGCAAACTTGCCAGGCGCGACCGTCGGATGTGGAAATACCGACCGGGCAGCGTCCGGGGCCAGTCGATTCGAAAACAGTTCCATTTTTCCTCCGGCATTGCTACCTTTTGGCGCTAAGACGTCATTGGTATCTCGTCATATGACTTACTTTATGTGATGATGGCTGGCAAGCCGGTTGGAATCACGGGCCGATGATGCCGAGGGGGATAGATGAGTAGCGACAGCAAGAGCCCGATCCGCCGCCGCCAGCGACTGGCCCAGGCTGTCATCGATGCCTTGCGCGACCGCATCGTCACCGGCGATCTCAGCATCGGCGCCCAGCTTCCCACCGAAATTCAGCTCGAACTCGAATTCGGCGTCAGCCGCACCGTGGTGCGCGAGGCGATTGCCGAATTGCGCGCCGCCGGGCTCGTCACTCCCGTGCAGGGCAAGGGCATATTCGTGGCCGAGCCGCAGGGCGACCGCAGCCAGGTCCACCTGACGCCCGGCGAGATCAAGAGTATTCCCGAAACCTTGGAATTGCTGGAATTCCGCCTCGCCATCGAGGTCGAATCCGCCGCTATCTCGGCCTATCGCCGCTCGCCGCAGCAGGAAGAGGCGATTCGCGAGGCCAACCAGCACATGATCGCCAATATCCGCGCCGGCGCGCCCACGGTGGATGCCGATTTCGCCTTCCACCTGGCCATCGCCCGCGCCACTAACAATCATTACTACAGCGAATCGCTGGCTCGTTTTGGCCCCCGCTCGATCCCGCGCAGCCAGTTTCCCACACTGCCCGACGCCAAGGACGTGGACTACCTAACCGGCGTCATTGCCGAGCATGGCCGGATCATCGACGCCATTGCCGATCAGGACCCCGATGGCGCGCGCAGCGCGATGCGCGAACATTTGCTCAACAGCCAGAAGCGATATCGCCGGCTGGCGCGCTAATCGCTCGACAGGCTTCAAAATTCATATTATGTCATACCTCACTGATTGAACGAGGGGTATGTCATGTATGTAGGAACTCAGCTCGCCGCCCGCGATGACGATGATTATCGCGTCTGGGCGCAGCTTGGCATCAAGCACATCTGCGCCGATCCCGAGACCAAGCTCGGCACTTGGACGCTGGATGATCTCAAGCGCCTGCGCGACAAGGTCGAGAGCTTCGATCTGATCCTGGACATGATCCAGCTGCCGCTACCCTCGAGCCCCATCGAGACCGCGACCTATCCCGATATCCTGTTGGCCGGGCCGGAGCGCGATCGTCAGCTCGACGCCATCTGCCAATTGATCGAAAACCTGGCGATCGCCGGCATTCCGGCCGCCAAGTACAATCTCAACCTGATCGGCATTCCGCGCACTCCGGATGAGCTGGGTCGCGGCGGCTCGCTCAACGCGTCCTTCCGCTGGGACAAGACCGACCAGAACGCCGCGCCGGGCCTAGCCGGGGTGCTTTCGGAAGAGGAAAACTGGGAGCGGATCGACTATTTCCTCTCCCGCGTGGTGCCCGTTGCCGAGGCCAATAAGATCCGCCTCGCCTGCCACCCGCATGATCCCTATACGCCGCCCGGCTATAAGGGCGTCACCCGCGTGCTAGGCACGGTGGAGGGGCTCAAGAAGTTCGTCACCCTGCATGAGAGCCCCTATCACGGCCTCAATTTCTGCCAGGGCACGGTGGGCGAAATGCTCGACAATCCGCGCGAAGAAATCGAGGACGTGATCCGCTGGTTCGGCAGCCGGAACAAGATTTTCAACCTGCACTTCCGCAATATCCGCGGCCACAAGCTGTCCTTCATGGAAACCTTCCCCGATGAAGGCGACATGGACATGGCGGCCTCGCTCAAGGTCTACAAGGAAGTGGGCTACCAATACATGGTCATGCCCGACCACGTCCCCACCATTGCCGGCCGCGACCCGCAAGGCGTCGCCTTTGCCTATTGCTATGGCTACACCGCCGCGCTGCTGCAGGCGCTCGATACCTATTAATTTCCCGACTTAGAGGATCTCTTTTCCATGACCCCCAGCGAACTCAAGGTAGCGCTCGGCAGCGGCCTGCTCTCCTTCCCCGTCACCACGTTCAATGCCGACCTGAGCATCGATGAGGACGCCTATCGCGCCCATATCGATTGGCTGGACGGGTTTGGTGCCGCCGTGCTGTTCGCTCCCGGTGGCACGGGTGAGCTGTTCTCGCTGACCCCGGCCGAAGTCGCCCATGTCACCAAGATTGCCAAGACCACGGCGGGCAAGACGCCAATCCTGGGCGGCGCGGCCTATGGCACGGCCATGGCTGTCGAAATGGCCAAGGCTGCAGAAGCTGCCGGCGCTGATGGCGTGCTGCTGTTGCCGCCCTACCTGATGTTCTCCGAGCAGGAAGGCCTCGTCGCCCACGTCAAGGCGGTGTGCGACGCGGTGGGGATCGGCGTCGTGGTCTATAACCGCGACAATATCGTGCTCACCGCCGATAGCCTGCAAAAGCTGTGCGACCAATGCCCCAACCTGATCGGCTTCAAGGACGGCTATGGTGAAGTCGATCGGGTGATCGAGATCACCACCAAGCTGGGCGATCGCCTGACCTATATCGGCGGCATGCCGACGCATGAACTCTACGCCACGGCCTATTTCGCCGCCGGCGTCACCACCTATTCCTCGGCCGTGTTCAACTTCGTGCCCGAACTGGCGCAGCGCTTCTACAAGGGATTGCGGGCCGGCGACACCAAGACCACCGACGCGATCCTCAAAGACTTCTTCTTCCCCCTGACTACGCTGCGTAACCGCCGCAAGGGTTATGCTGTCTCGATCATCAAGGCAGGCCTCGAAGTGCGCGGCCGCAAGGCGGGTCCGGTCCGTCCGCCGCTGGTCGATCTGACTGGGGATGAGATGGCTCAACTCAAGGCGTTGGTTGAGGCGAATATTTGATCCGTTCCGTGTGGGAGCCCCGATCTGCCTCCCTCCCCCTTGTGGGGAGGGATTGAGGGTGGGGGGTGCCGAGGTCGCCATAAACACCGGGCATTTGGAGGTCGCAGCACCCCCACCCTAGCCCTCCCCACAAGGGGGAGGGAACTGCATCGGGGCTCCCCGCCTAATGCCGCCAACATCTTTTCATCCGCGTCACCCCGAACAGGGCGGCGCGGATTGTTTTTGTGCCCCCAGCCGTGATGGCAGTGCATGGAAGCGATGATGCGATTGCGATTGAATTGGCCTATGTACTTATTATATACCGCCTGACAATAAGTACACTTATGAGGCGCAGATGCATCCCGATGTCCAGAAAGAGCGGCCGATCGGCTATCTCATCCATGACGTCGCGCGGCTTTATCGCCGGCGCTTCGAGGAAGAGGCGCGGGCGCATGGCCTGACGCTGGCGCAGTGGAAGGCGCTCGGCACGATCCACTGGAAAGAAGCTGTCACGCAGGTGGCGCTCGCCAGCGCTATCGACGCCGATCCGATGACGGTGAGCGGGATCCTGGACCGGCTGGAAAAGCGCGGCCTGATCGAGCGCTATGCCCATCCCGAGGATAGCCGCGCCAAGCTCTCCCGCCTGACCGAAGCCGGCGTGGCTCTGGTGGGCGAGGCGCGCCATGTGGGCGCTGAACTGTATCGGAATTCGCTGGTTGGCCTGTCCGAGGCCGAACGGCAGGCGGTTATCGCGGGG
The DNA here is from genome assembly GCF_044987315.1 of Devosia sp. ZW T5_3. Classification (NCBI taxonomy): domain Bacteria; kingdom Pseudomonadati; phylum Pseudomonadota; class Alphaproteobacteria; order Hyphomicrobiales; family Devosiaceae; genus Devosia; species Devosia sp. ZW T5_3. Next base: position 38,998 of record NZ_JBJDRE010000021.1, on the reverse strand, counting down.
CTGTCCCGCATTCGGGAAAATCTCGTCAATCTGGGCCCTGAGGCCGACCAAGAAAAGGAAGCTGTCTAAATGAACGCCCGCGTTACTGATCCGAAAGCCGGTGAAGCTAGCGTCGTCACCCTGCCGCGCACCGACAAGACGGCGCCGGCTGCCGAGGCGCCTCAAAGCCCATCGCCCGCCGCCGAGGCCGCAAAGCCTGCCGCCGCACCCAAGAAGAAAAATGGCCGCCGCCTGCTGCTGATGACCGGTGTTCCGCTGCTGCTGGTCGCCGCTGGCGGCTGGTTCTGGCTGACCGGTGGCCGCTATGAAGACACCGACAATGCCTATGTGCAGCAGTCCAAGGTGTCGCTGAGCGCCGATGTGGCGGGCCGCGTCGCCGATGTCAAAGTGGTCGAGAACCAGACCGTGAAGGCAGGCGATGTGCTGTTCACCATCGATCCGCAGCCCTATGAGATCGCGCTGAGCCAGGCCAATGCGGCGCTGGCGACGGCGCGCGTCAATGTCGAGCAGCTCAAGGTGAGCTATGGCACGGCGCAGGCGCAGCTCAAATCCGCCGAGGACACGCTGGCCATTCGCAAGGCGGCCTTTGATCGCCAGAGCACGCTGGTGACCCAGGGCATCAATGCCAATGCGACGCTGGATGACACCAAGCTGGCTTACCAGCAGGCGCAGAGCGAGGTGGATTTGGCCAACCAGCAAGTGGCGGCGGCAACGGCGGCGCTGGCGGGCGATCCCAATATTGCCACCGACACTCATCCTGCCGTACTGTCCGCCCTGGCGGCGGTCGAGCAGGCCCAGCGGAACCTGACCAAGACCACCGTTGCGGCTCCGGCCGATGGCATTGTCTCCAATGTGTCGAGCCTCAATGTCGGCCAGTTCATTGCCGTGGGGACCACGATCGCCTCGCTGGTCGAGACGGAGTCGACCTGGATCCAGGCCAATTTCAAGGAAACCCAGCTGGCCGAGCTCAAGGTCGGGCAGCCGGTGGCTGTGCATGTCGACGCCTATCCGGGCGTGCTGCATGGCAGCATCGACAGCCTGGGCGCGGCCACGGGTTCGGAATTTTCCCTGATCCCGGCGCAGAATGCCACGGGCAATTGGGTCAAGGTGGTGCAGCGCCTGCCAGTGCGCATCGCGCTGCCGGCCGATCCTGAAATCGCCATTCTCAAGACCGGCATGAGCGCCACCGTATCGGTGGATACCGGCCGCTCGACCCTCGACAAGATGATGGGCAAATAAGGCTTCGGCGCGGTTCACGCTGCGCCGAAAAGCCCGCGCCGCTAGACGTTTGGAGGCCGACATGGCCAAAGCTCCGGTTCAAGCCGTTTCCGCACCCGCATTGGTCGTCAAGCACAAGGGGCTCCTCACCGGAGCCCTGATGCTGGCGACCATCATGCAGGTGCTCGACACCACGATCGCCAATGTGGCGCTGCCGCATATGGCGGCCTCGCTGGGCGCGGCGCAGAACGAAATCACCTGGGTTCTCACCTCCTATATCGTGGCCGCCGCCATTGCGACGCCGCTGACGGGCTGGGTGAGCGACCGCGTCGGGCAGAAGCGGCTGTTCCTGGTCGCGGTGATCGGGTTCACCGTGGCCTCGGCTTTGTGCGGCATTGCCAGCAGCCTGCCCGAAATGGTGCTGTTCCGCATTATGCAGGGCATTTTCGGTGCGGTTATCGCGCCTTTGGCGCAGACCGTGCTGCTCAATATCAATCCCAAGGAACGCATCGGCCAGGCCATGGCCGTCTATGGCATGGGAATCATGGTCGCGCCGATCATCGGTCCGACGCTGGGCGGCTGGCTGACCGAGAGCTTTGACTGGCGCTGGGTGTTTTTGATCAACCTGCCGGTGGGCGGGATGGCGGTGGCCATGCTGGTCGCCTTCATGCCGGAAACCGAGATACGACAGCGGCGCTTCGATTTCTTCGGCTTCGGCATGCTGGCGCTGGGCGTCGGCGCGTTGCAATTGATGCTCGACCGGGGCGCCGACAATGCCTGGTTCACCGCCACCGAAACCTGGATCGAACTGGGCCTGGTGATCACCGGCCTATGGGTGTTCGTCGTGCATTGCCTGACGGCGGAGAACCCGTTCATCGACCTGCGCCTGTTCAAGGATCGCAATTTCGCGCTGGGTTCGGCCCTGATGTTCATCGTGGGCATCACCCTGTTCTCGGGCCTGGCGCTCTTGCCGCCGCTGCTGCAGAGCCTGATGGGCTATCCGGTGCTGCTGTCGAGCGTCATCATGGCGCCGCGCGGGGTGGCGACGCTGCTCTCGATGGTGGTGGTGGGGCGCCTGATCGGCCGGGTGGATGCGCGCATCCTGATGCTGTTCGGCATCGCCTGCATGGCCTATTCGCTCTATGGCATGACCAGCTTCAACCTGCAGATGGATTATTGGCCCGTGATCATCACCGGCTGTATCCAGGGCTTTGGCATGGGCTTCCTGTTCGTGCCGCTGCAGACGCTGGCCTTTGCCACCATCGCCCCCCGGTTCCGGGCTGACGCGACCTCGATGTTCGCGCTGGTGCGCAATATGGGGCAGGGCGTGGGCATTTCGCTGGTGACGGCGGTGCTGGCCAATATGATGCAGGTCAATCATGCCGAGCTGGCCGAGCGGATCACCGCGACCTCGCAGAACGTGATGAACCAGATGCCGGCTTTGCTCACCGGCAATCCGGTGACGGTGTCGATCGTCAATAGCCTGGTCACCCAGCAATCGGCCATGCTGGCCTATCTCGACGACTTCTGGCTGATGCTGCTGCTCAGCCTGGGCGCCGTGCCGCTGATCCTGCTGCTGCGCGGGCCAAAAAAGCCCGACAAGCCGCTGACGGAAGAAGAAAAAGCGCTCGAGCGGGCGCATGCCATGGCGGAATAGGGGGAGCCCCTAACCAATTCCCTCCCCACAAGGGGGAGGGAGGTCAGCTTTTTCGCGTGTGCGAAAAAGCAGGGATCGCGGCTCTCAGCTCACGACGCGATATATTCCCGCAATTCCTCGGCTTCCCGCTCGATCTGCTCGATCTTGAGCTTGACCACGTCACCAATCGAGACGATGCCGATCAGCGTCTTGCCTTCGGTGACCGGCATGTGGCGGACGCGCGAAATGGTCATGCGCTCCATGATGTCGTCGATATGGGCCTGGCGGCTGGTGGTGTGGACCGAGCGGGTCATGCATTCGGCAATGGTGAGGCTCAATGCCGAAGCTGCGCCATCGCCCAGGCGGCGCACCACGTCACGTTCCGATAGAATGCCGGCAATGGTGCCGTCCTTATGCGTGATGACGACCGCGCCGATATTGTGCGCGTTGAGCATGGCGACCGCGTCGGCGAGCGTGCCCGTTTCGGGCAGGGTGTAAACCAGAGCACCCTTGTTCTGCAGTATCGTATCAACCAGCATGGTTCAGTCCTCCTCACCAAGGAGTGTGATCCCGCCGGCCGGCAAGGGCAATAGTCGGTTGGTCGAACATGGCCGTAACGAAAAAGGACCGGCACAGGGCCGGTCCAGTCGGATTTTGGTCAGGGAATCTTTGGGAGATCAAGAGTGCTCGAAGTCAGCCTTCGCCGCGGCCGGGGGACCAGTAACGGCGCGCCGTGCGATGCGCAGGGGCTTCGACGGGCAGATTGCCGCGCAGGGCAATGCGGCCGGCTTCGTAGAGGATCGCAAACAGCAGAATGGTCAGCGGCACCATGAAGGCCGCGATTTGCGGGTCAACCTGGTGAGCCAAGCTCGCCGCGCTTGCCGGTGTGACGCCAGCAACCAGGGCACCAGCCGCGCCGAGAGCCAGGGTGGCCGACGAGGCGATGGCATAGAGCTTGAAACTTTTCCGCTTGGCGGACGTAGATTTGTGCATGGGATCGACGTCGTATGTTCGTTGCGACGATTTCATAAAGCCACGCGAATGCGGTTCGAGTTGGGACCGAATGCGACGTGTGGCGTACCATTTGGCGGCAGAAGTGTGGCGCCGCCGCTGCCGGGGAGGCTGACATGCGCGTGGTTCTGGCTTTGGCTTTTATGCTGCTGACCCTTATGCTGCCGGCTCAGGCGCAGACCGAAGAGCAGGCCTGGCAGGCGGTGGTCAGCGGACAGATCGAGGCGTTTCGCGCCGGAGACGGGGAGGCGGCGCTGGGCTTTGCGGGGGCCGGCTTCCGCCAGCAATTTTCCGATCCCGAGGTGTTTCTCGCCGCCATTGTCGCCACCGGCTATGGGCCGATCGTGGGGTCGCGTTCGCATAGTTTCGGGCCATCGACCCGGCTGAGCGAGACATTGGTGACGCAGGTTGTGCAGCTGGTGGGCGAGGATGGCAGCCTCTACGAGGCATTTTACCAGATGCGCAACGAGCCCGATATCGGCTGGCGCGTGGCCGGCGTCGTGCTGCGCAAGCAGCCTGGCATCGGCATTTAGTGATGACGGGCCGGGGTGCCCAGCGGCCGGTGCCGTAGATTATCCAGCGCGCGAGCGGCCAAGGCGATGATCTGGCGCAGGGGAATGGTCATGCCACCGCGCGGTTTGGCTGTGACTGGAGCCACCTCCGGCTCGGCGGCTTCCCACTGCTGATGATAGGCTTGCTTGAACAGATAGCTGGCAGGGATCATTTTATCCTCCTGATACGAATAGTGGATTGAACCGATTCAATTCGTCGACATGGAAATGCGTTGAACCGGTTCAAAACTAGATCTTGGCAGTAGCAGAGTCAAGCAAAAATTGAACCGATCCAAAATTGATGCTAGTCAATGGGATAACGAGTGAAAGGCGAGGCTTTTGGCCAGGCAGGTTCCGGGAAAAATCAGGCTGAGGGATGTGGCCAGGGCGGCTGGCGTGTCGCAGGGCACCGCGTCCAATGTGTTCAGCCGGCCCGAAATCGTGCGCGAGGAAGTGCGCGAGCGGGTGCATGCGGTGGCCAAGGAGCTGGGCTATGGCGGCCCGAGCGTTACCGGGCGCCTGTTGCGGGCAGGCAAGGTCAATGCAGTGGGCGTCGCCGCCATCGAGCCGCTGAGCTATTTCTTCGAGGACCTGTGGGCGCGCCAGTTAATGGCGGAGATTTCCAATATCTGTGACGACCGCGGCGCCGGGGTGGCGTTGGTGTCGGCGCGCAATGATGAGCGACTGGCCTGGAATATCGGCTCGGCCCTGGTCGATGGCTTCATTCTGCTGTGCGTCGAAGGCGGGGAGCGGCTGGTCGATATCACACGGCAACGCCAATTGCCCTATGTGGCGCTGGCGATCGGGGCGGATGATCAATCGATCCCGGCTATCGGCGTCGACAATTTCAACGGCGCGCGCCTTGCGGCGGAACATATGCTGGGGCTGGGGCATCGTCGCTTGGCGATCCTCTCCACCATGTTGCGCGATGGTCAGGCCGGGCGGGCCGACGAGGCGCAGGTGCGGCAGGCCTGGTATTCCACCTCGCGCGACCGCGCTTTGGGCTATTGGCAGGCGCTGCAGGCTGTAGGCATGGATCCGCAGTCCGTGCCGATCTACGGCACGCTGGAAGACGAGGCCAGCACCCATGCGGCCATGGCGCAGATCTTCGCGTCCCCCGAGCCGCCAACGGCCATTCTCGCCATGTCGGACAAGATCGCCATGTATGCCGTGGATTGGCTGTTCCGCTCCGGCCGGAATGTGCCCGGCGACGTATCGGTGATCGGTTTTGACGGCGTGCCCGAGGCCGCCCTCGCCACGCCCAAGCTGACCACCATGGCCCAGCCCATGCACGAAATTGCGCGGCTGGCGGTGGATGCGGCATTGGGCGACACCCAGGTCGAGGGCCGGCGGGTGCTGCCGACCGCGCTGGTGGTGCGGGAATCCACGGCGCCGCTACCGGCGAAATAAGCCATCAAGCCAGTTGCCCCGGCGGGCCTGAGGCAATATCAGTTTGCCCGGTATTTCCCCGGGAGAAACAAAAATGGCGTTCTTGTCTGATGCACTGGCGCGGGTGGCCCCCTCGGCGACGGTGGCGATCAGCCAGAAAGCCCGGGTCATGGCCGAGGAGGGGCGCGACATCATCGCGCTCTCGGCCGGCGAGCCCGATTTCAATACCCCGCTCAATGTGCGCCAGGCCGCGATCAGGGCCATGGACGAGGGCAAGACGCGCTATACCAATGTGGATGGCATTGCCGAGCTCAAGGAAGCGGTGGCGGCCAAGTTCCGCCGCGACAATGGGCTCGACGTGACGGCGGCCGATTGCTTTGTCTCCTCGGGCGGCAAGCAGATCATTTTCAATGCGCTGATGGCGACGCTCAATCCGGGCGACGAAGTCGTCGTGCCCGTGCCCTATTGGGTCAGCTATCCCGAAATCGTGCGGCTCTGCGGCGCCGAGCCGGTGTTTGCCGTGGCCGATGACACGACCGGCTTCAAGCTGAGGCCCGAAGTGCTGGAAGCCGCGATCACGCCCAGGACCAAGTGGCTGATCCTCAATACGCCGTCCAATCCCACGGGCGCCGCCTATTCGGCGGCCGAGCTCAAGGGACTGGCCGAGGTGCTGCTGCGCCATCCGCATGTGCATATCCTCACCGACGATATCTATGAAGTGCTCGTCTATGACGGCGGGGTTTTCGCCACCATTGCCCAGGTCGAGCCGGCCTTGCAGCCCCGCACGCTGACCATGAACGGGGTGAGCAAGTCGCACGCTATGACCGGCTGGCGCATCGGCTATTGCACCGGCCCACGCCCGCTGCTGGCGGCCATGACCAAGCTGCAGGGCCAGTCGACCACCAATCCGTCGTCCATCTCGCAATGGGCAGCGGTCGAAGCGCTCAACGGCCCGCAGGACTTTCTGGCCGAGTGGCGGCAAGCCTTCCAGGCGCGCCGCGACCTTGTCGTCGCCGGCCTCAACGCCAATACCGGCCTCGATTGCCTCGTGCCGGAAGGGGCCTTCTACGTGTTCCCCTCGTGCAAGCGGCTATTGGGCAAAATCAGCGCCGGCGGCAAGCTGCTGACCAGTGACGAGGATTTCGTCATGGCCCTCTTGGAAGAAACCGGCGTGGCGCTGGTCCATGGCACGGCCTTCGGCCTGCCCGGCCATTTCCGCCTGAGCTATGCCGCCAGCAATGCCGAGCTGGAAGAGGCAGTGCGGCGGATCCAGGGGTTTTGCGCGGGGATCCACTAGGGGCCCGCCCCACCATCTCACCCGACCACGATGTCATTCCGGCGCAGGCCGGAATCCATACTGAAGATCATCCCGGCGCTGGATGTATGCGGATCACCACGGACCTGGATTCCGGCCTGCGCCGGAATGACACGGTGGGTGTTGAGCGATCCGCGGCCGAATCCCCTCGGTTGAGAAAACTCAGGCGGCCGGGAACCCTACTGTCCCAGCAGCCCTAAAAAGCTCGTGCTCGTCCCCCCGGCATCGGCGAACATTTTGACCAGTTGGGAGGTCGATTGGTAACTCCCGAGGGCGGCTTTGTAGAAGTCCTCGCTCCAGCCGGCGGCTTGGCGTTCTTCGGGGCTCATCGCGGAATAGATCGAGATGATGTTCTGGCTGAAGGCGGTGGGGTCGCTGGATTTGGCGGCGTTCTGGAAGCCGGCGACCAGGGCGGCCCCGCTCTTGGCGCGCAGGGCCTGGTCGGCGGCGCGGGTTTCTTCGGGGGTGAATTTGCCTGACGTGTCCAGCACGATCGACGACAGCGTGCGGCTATCGAATTTGGACAGATCGATATAGGTGCCCACGGTGGTATTCTTGTTGAAGGTGGGCGCCTTGCCCGCGGCGGTGGCATCGGCATAGAGCGCGTCGAGCGTGCTGCGGGCGGAAGTGGCCACGTCGGTGATGGGGCGCGGCGTCGTGGTTTCGCCGGCCTTGACCAGTGCCAGATAGATGGCGACGGGATCGTCCTCGCCGGCATCGGGCAATTTCTTGGGGTCGGTCTGGAGCTGCTTGAGGCCTTCGGTGACGGCGGCGCGGGCGGCGATCCAGTCGGTGGCGGCTTTTTCCTCGGCGCCCAGGCTATCGAGATATTCGGCGGCGGCCTTGTAGAGGCCCTGGTAATTGCCGGTGACCTTGGCGACGGCGGCAGGGCCGGCCAGGGCGGCTTCGAGCCGGCGCTGCATTTCGAGGCCAGCGGCCTTCTGCTCGTCGCTGGTGAAGCTGTCGTCGCTGGCCATGGCGTAGAGTTCGCGGGCATCGAGGCTCGACAGATCGAGCGCCAGCTTGTCCTTTTCCAGCGGATTGGTGCGGCCCGCTTCGGTGAGCAGGGCATTGAGCTTGGCGCGCGCCTCGGCCAGTACGGTGGCAAAGTCCTTGGCGGCCAGCGCGGCCTTGGCGGCGTCGGAAAGGGTGACCGAGGTGGCGGCGGCGTCCGTTGCTGTGCTCGCGGCGGGGCTGGCCGTGCCGGCGGTTTTTGCATTGGCCGTCTGGCTTGCCGCGACAGAATAATAGGTGTTGGCGCTATAGGCAGTGCTGACGGCAACCATGGGCGTTCTCCTGGCTTTGCCAGAAGCGCGTTGCAAGCACTGTGCCGCTTGGCGGCCCAATGGTTTCAAGAGGTTAGGAGAGCGGGCGCGGTCCGGGGCGGCAGAATTTGCCCTATAGCGGCAGAATTGTCCGGCCCGGAAAGCAAAAGGCCCCGCCCGAGGGGATGGGCGAGGCCAGGGGCTTTCTGCCGAAGCGGAAAACCTAAGGCCGTTATCGACTATGTGGCGCGGGGGAACAAACGCTCAATGGGAAGGTCAGCCATGCAAGGCCGAGGAATTGGGGGCGTGCTCTCGGTTCTTGCCCTCCCTCCCCTCAAGGGGGAGGGAGGCGAAAGAGCCGAGGCCCGTGCTCCACGTACCTCAGAACAAAAAAAGGGCCCCATCCGAAGATGGGGCCTGATGATAGGGCCGAAGCCAAATCGTAAGTAATGGTCCGGTGCAAGGGAGGAGGATATGCACCAAACCGGGTGGACCCAAGCCGAGGGAGGAGGATACGGCCTAGATCCGGTGTCGCCTAAACGCGGGTCCGAGGGAGGAGGATACGGAGCGGCGTTTCCAGCGACGAATACACATATAGAATTTGACCGTTCGGTCAGCAATGGCCCTCGCAACATGTCAGCCATGCAATAGGCACTGCGACAAGTTGTCCATTCTTTGGGCAGCGGAGCTATGCGCGGCGTGGCATGGCGCGAAAAAAAAGGCCCCATCCGAAGATGGGGCCGATGACCGGGCCGAAGCCAAATCTGAAGTGGGGTAGAGAGCAAGGGAGGAGGATATGCGCTCTACCGTTGAACCTTTGCCGAGGGAGGAGGATACGGCTCAGGTTCGGTGTCGCGATACGGGATCCGAGGGAGGAGGATTCGGAGCGCGCCTCAGCGAGGCCTTCTATATGAACTCTACTGAACTAGTCGGCAATACGAAAGCTGACATGTCAGCCATGCAAAAGCTGCAGGCAAAAACAAAAGTGGCCTCGCTCGAGGGGAGAGCGAAGCCACAAGGGAGCGGGATAAATCCCGCCAGGAGGGAACGCAGCAGCGCGCAAGGGAGGAGGGAAGCGCCGCTGTGATGACGCTCATATAAGAGGCGGCACCGCGCTCAACAATTAGGCAGACCTCATGCCAGCCATGCGCCTCGAGCATGCTGGCGCCGAAATATCAATGAAATCAAATAGTGCCGCACAGCCCGGTACAGTATGTCGCAGGCAGGCTCGCGGTGAAAATGCCTTTATAGAGGCACGCCCGCTCCGCCATGGCTGGATTCGAAGGCGGCAATAGCGGCAGGCAACTCGCCGATATGCTCAATTTTTGCATAGCGCGATTCTCCTTCCGGCTCGTCGGCATGCTCATAGGACCAGGTCAGCGCATGCGGCACATAGACGGCGAAACTGCCGGCGGCGAGCGGGGGCAGGATATCGGAACGCAGTGAATTGCCCACCATCAGCGTGCGCGCGGCCCCGTCGCTATGGCGCTCGAAGATGCGGGCATAGGTGGCGGGATTCTTGTCGGTGACGATTTCGACCGCAGCGAAATAATCGGCCAGCCCGGAGGCCGCCAGCTTGCGCTCCTGGTCGAACGTGTCGCCCTTGGTGATGATGATGAGCCGATAGCTATCCTGCAATTGGCCGAGCACCTGGTCGACATAGGGCAGGGTCTGCAGCGGGTAGGTCAGCAATTCGCGCCCGGCGGCGAGGATTTCGGCAATGACGGTGCCGGGCACGCGGTGATCGGTCACTTCCAGCGCGGTTTCCACCATGGACAGGGTAAAGCCCTTCATGCCGAAGCCGTAATATTGCAGGTTTGCCGTGACGGCCTTGATCAGGCGGTCATTAAGATCGGGCGCGTCGGTATAGTCCTTGAGCAGATCGGCAAAACGCTGCTCGGTCAGCCGGAAAAACTGCTCGTTCTGCCAGAGCGTATCATCGGCATCGAAGGCGATGGTGGTGATGAGGGGCATGGTGCTTTCCATATTCCACATTTACTGCGAGAGCCCCGATCCCAGCTTTTTCGCGTATGCGAAAAAGCGGACCTCCCTCCCCCTTGAGGGGAGGGATTGAGGGTGGGGGTTCTGAATTCTGCACCGGCATAGAGTTCGCTGAGGGCGCAGAACCCCCACCCTAGCCCTCCCCTCAAGGGGGAGGGGATTGGATCGTGGCTCCCCTCAAACCGAATCAGAGCTTCCCAAACAGAGGTTCCCGCTTTCGCGGGAATGACACTGTGAGAGGGGCGATCTAGTGCGCCCGACCTCGTGGTTCGACAAGCTCAGCCATGAGGTCTCAGAGGAATATTAGAAGCTCCATTCGCGGGCTTTGCCGACGAGGAAATCGCGGAACACGCCGACGCGTTTGGAATTTTTCAGCGCGGGGGGATAGACGAAATAGGCTTCATAGGCCGGCAGCTCGATCTCAGGCAGCACCTGGACCAGGCCGTCTTCCTTTTCCGTCACGTAATCGGGCAGCATGGCGATGCCGATGCCGGCGCGGCAGGCCTGCAGCATGCCATAGATCGAATTGACCTTGAGCGCGGCGCGGCGGGGGCTGGAATCCGAGCGCCCCATGCGTTCGAGGAAGTTGATGTCGCCCAGATAGGACGGCACCGGTTCGCCGAAGCTGATGATGCGATGGTCTTCGAGGTTGTCGACCGTGGCGGGCATGCCGAATTCGTCGATATAGCTGTTGGTGGCGTAGAAGTGATTGTGCACCGTGAACAGCTTGCGCTGGATCATCTCGGACTGGTTGGGCCGGTGCAGGCGGATGGCGACGTCGGCCTCGCGCATGGCCAGATCGAGCTCGGCATCATTGAGGCGGATTTCGAGTTGGATCAGCGGATAGAGCTTCAGGAACTCATCAAGGCGCGAGGATAGCCAGGTCGAACCGATACCCACGGTGGTGGTGACGATGAGCGGGCCGGTGGGGACGTCCTGGCTTTCGGACATCTGGGTTTCGACCTGCTGCAGCTCCCAATGCATGCGGTGGGCGGTGCGGAACAATTGCTCGCCGACTTCCGTGAGCACCAGCCCGCGCGCATGGCGGATGAAGAGTTTTAAGCCCAGATCATCCTCCAGCGCCGAGATCTGGCGGCTGACGGCGGACTGGCTCATGCCGAGCTTTTCAGCGGCATGAGTGAAACTGCCCGACTCGGCGGCGGTGTGGAAAATCCGGAGCTTGTCCCAGTCGAGCATTTCTTGTGACGCTTTCTATTTGGGTCGTCGGTCAGTCTACTCCGCCGCTTCGGCGAGCTCGTGTTCAGCCAGGTATCGTTCTGCTTCAAGCGCTGCCATGCAACCCATGCCTGCGGCAGTGATTGCCTGACGGTAAACATCGTCCGTGACATCCCCGGCGGCAAAGACGCCAGGTATATTGGTTTCGGTTGTGCCGGCCTTGACCTGCAAATAGCCGCCCGGCTTCATATCCAGCTTGCCGGCAAATATTGACGTTGCTGGGGCATGACCGATGGCAACGAAAATGCCGTCGATCGGCTGTTCATAAGTGCGGCCGGTCGTAGTGTCGCGCAGGGTGACCGTATTGACCGAGGTGGGCATGGACGAGCCGCCCACTTCGGCAACTTCGGTATTCCAGCGCACTTCGATCTTGGGATTCTTGAACAGGCGATCCTGCAGGATGCGTTCGGCGCGGAATTCGTTGCGGCGGTGCACAACGATGACCTTGCTGGCAAAATTGGTGAGGAACAGGGCTTCTTCGACCGCGGTATTGCCGCCGCCGACCACCAGCACTTCCTTGTTGCGATAGAAAAAGCCGTCGCAGGTGGCACAAGCCGATACGCCAAAGCCCTGGAACTTCTGCTCGGATGGGATGCCCAGCCATTTGGCCTGGGCGCCGGTGGCGATGATCAGGCTATCGGCGGTGTAGATATCGCCGCTATCGCCGGTCAGCATGAAGGGGTGCTTGTCGAAATCGACATTGACGATGAGGTCGTTGACAATTTTCGTGCCGACATGCTCGGCCTGCGCCTTCATCTGGTCCATGAGCCATGGGCCCTGGATGACGTCGGCAAAGCCGGGATAGTTCTCCACATCGGTGGTGATGGTCAGCTGGCCACCGGGCTGCAGGCCCTGAATCATCACAGGCTCCAGCATGGCGCGCGCCGCGTAGATGGCGGCGGTGTAGCCGGCTGGACCGGAACCGATGATGATGACTTTCGCGTGCATCGCAACGCTCTCCAACAAATGCGAGTAGCCCTCGGCCCTCCCTTTTGGGCCAGCCGCCATCCAGCCAAAGCTGAATGTCGATTGGTCCTAGGTTAATGGCCGAAGGTGTACTCTTTCAAGGCTAAGTCGCTTTTGTGGCGCTCGCGGCTGTGGATCGCACTAAAATGTCACAGCCTGCCTTGGGCAAATGCCCAAGAAATGAGCGCCGGGACGTCTTAAATGTACTGGATCTTGACGATCTCGTAGCTGCGGGACCCACCGGGGGCTGAAACTTCGAACGAATCGCCTTCTTCCTTGCCGATCATGGCGCGGGCAATCGGCGAGGAAATCGACACGCGTCCGCCAGTGGCGTCGGCCTCGGGATCGCCCACGACCTGATAGGTCTTTTCTTCTTCGGTATCCTCATCGAGGAAGGTCACCGTGGCGCCGAACTTGACGCTGGCGCCGGAGAGCTTGGTCACATCGATGATGTCGGCCAAAGCCAGAATCGATTCCAGTTCCTGGATGCGGCCTTCATTGAGGCTCTGCTGTTCCTTGGCGGCCGAATATTCGGCGTTTTCCGACAGGTCCCCATGGGCGCGTGCTTCGGCGATCGCCTCAATGATGCGACGGCGCTCAGTTGCAGTACGGTGCTCATATTCGGCGGTCAGAGCCTTGTGGCCTCCGACCGTCATCGGGATCTTGTCCATTCGTCGCCTCCATTCGGCACGGCAAAAACGTCAAACTCCCCAGCCAAACCCGGCGTGTGCATCACGATAAGTTTTTGGGGGAGATAGGTTCAAATTGCCCGCCCGCCGCGTTGCGGTCAAGCGGGTGTGCACAATGAAGATGGTTATCTCCACATGCCCATTCAAGATTTAGCGCATTTGCAAACGAAAGGCCCAAGGATGTTTCATCTTTCTCCCTCTCGCCTGCCGGTTTTGACCGGCGTCGCTTTGGCCCTGCTGCTGGCCGCGCCCGCATCGGCACAAACTATCGAGACTTCGGCGGGGCCGCTGACCGCGACGGTCATCGCCGAAGGGCTCGATCATCCCTGGGCCATGGGGTTCCTACCCGATGGCCGCATGCTGGTGACCGAGCGCAGCGGGCAATTGCGTGTGGTCGACCAGAATGGGTCAGTCGGCGCGCCGATCGAGGGCGTGCCGGAGGTCGTGGCGCGGGGGCAGGGCGGCTTGCTCGACGTGGCGCTGGCGCCCGATTTTGCCGAAAGCGGGCGGATTTATCTGAGCTTTTCCGAAGCGGGCGAAGGCGGGCAGGGCACGGCGGTACTCTCGGCCACATTGTCGCTCGAGGGTGATAGCGGCTCGCTCAGCGAGCAGAATGTGATTTTCCGCATGAACAAGTTCACCGGCACCGACCGGCACTACGGTTCGCGCATCGTCATCGGCCAGGACGGCAATCTGTTCGTGACGCTGGGCGAGCGGGGCGAGGCCGAACGGGCGCAGGACATGGCCGACCTGGCGGGCGCCGTGGTGCGGATTGCGCCGGATGGCTCGATCCCGGCAGACAATCCACAACTCGAGGGCTGGGCAGCCGAATTGTGGAGCAAGGGCCATCGCAATCCGCAGGGCGCAACGCTGCGCCAGAGCGATGGCGCGCTGTTCACCGTCGAGCATGGCGCGCGCGGCGGCGACGAGATCAACATGCCGCAGGCCGGGCGCAATTATGGCTGGCCGGTCATTACCTATGGCGTGGATTATTCCGGCGCGCCGATTGGCGAGGGCACCGAACAGGACGGCATGGAGCAGCCGCTGCACTATTGGGACCCCTCGATTTCGCCATCGGGCCTGACCTTTTATGACGCCGACCTGATCGAGGGCTGGCAAGGCGATCTGATCACCGGCGGCCTCAGCGGCCAGGTCATGGTGCGGCTCGACATGGACGGCGACACGGTCGTCGGCGAAGAGCCCCTGTTCGAGGGCGAGCTGGGCCGCATCCGCGACGTGCGGGTGGGCCCCGATGGCGCGATCTATGCGCTGACCGATGCAGGTAATGGGCAAGTGATCCGGGTGGCGCCGGAAGGGGTGTGAGGCCCCCAAACCATCCCACCCACAATGTCATCCCGGCGCAGGCCGGGATCCATGCTGAGGATCATCCTTAGCATCCAGTGTGGGGAGAGGGCGCAGCATGGATTCCGGCCTGCGCCGGAATGACGCCGTGGTTCGTTGAACGATCGGTGCACAATTCCACCGAATGGAGGCGCCAAATCTCACCTCCCCACCGCTCTCCCTCGGGCTCGACCCGAGGGCCACTCGCCGCTTGCGCCAGCCCATAGAGGCCCTCGGGTCGGGCCCGAGGGAGATGCGGTGATGTTGGGAGCAATGGTGGCCACCACCCCCACAAACAAAAAGGGCGCATCCCCTCGATGCGCCCTTCATTGATTTGCTGAAGCTAGATTAGATTAGGAGGCCGTCAGATTGTCGGCGGCGGATTTGCCGGTCCGCTTGTCCTTGACGATCTCGTAATTGACCTTCTGGCCCTCATCCAGGCCATTGAGGCCCGAGCGCTGGACAGCGGAAATGTGGACGAACACGTCCGCCCCGCCTTCGTCCGGCTGAATGAAGCCATATCCCTTTTGGCCGTTGAACCACTTTACAGTGCCGGTTGCCATGATGCGCGTTTCCCTCGTGCAATCGCTGCGGTAGACGGTCCCAGTCATGATGACCAGGACTTGATGATATCGAAATATCGGAAAGTGACGTCAGCATGCGCGAATGGTATTCGCAGGATCAGATCGGTCGGCCGCAATATTCGATCCGATGAGCTTAGCCCCAAAAAAAGCGGCGTTCAATAATTTGTTTACACATGACAAAGCGCCCGGCCAATCTGCTGATTTGCCGGGGGAAAGCTGAATTCCGTCAAGTATTTGCGCCAGGTCTTGGGGAACCCGGTGCGGACACGCGATGAGCCTGCGGCCAAAGGCATCCTGTCGCCGATCGGATGCGAACAATGCGACTGGGACCAAGGCATACTACGCCAATTGCAGGCATTGGCTACCGCGCTCTTGGTCGCACCCCAGCTATGCAGTGCAAAAGAGCTGCTTGATTTCGGCCCGGATTTGCTGCAAATCCCCCGCTCGCCGGGCCAACGGGACCGGTAGCCCTCCAGAGATCACTTCGTCTTGACCAAGGCGTTTCATTCTTCCGGCGATGTCATCGCCGACCGTCGTGCCGGCTATGCCAAGATGCTGGCCGAGGGCGGGGATCATGCTGCCGCGGCCGATCTGATGGCGCAGGCGCTCGAGCTGACACCCCAATGGGCGGCCGGCTGGGAATTGCTGGGCAATTACAGCGAGAAGGCGGGCGATATTTCCGGCGCCATTTCGGCCTGGCGCCATCTTGAAGCGCTGGACGATGATGGCCTGTTCGGTGCCGGCCTGAAACTGGCGGCCCATGGCGCGGCCAGCGCCAGCGAAGGCACCGCGGTCAGCTATGTCGAGGCGCTGTTCGACCAATATGCGCCGCGCTTTGAAAGCGCCTTGTTGCAAAATCTGGGCTATCAGGTGCCGGCCCTGCTCGACGCCATGCTGGTCGCGGAGATGGGGCGGCTGGGCATAGAGCGTTTCGCTTTGGCCATCGATCTGGGCTGCGGCACGGGACTGATGGGCGAGCGGGTGCGGGCCAAGGTGTCCTATCTCGAAGGCGTCGACCTCAGTGCCGCCATGATTGCCGAGACCGGCAAGAAGGGCATTTACGATCGCCTCGACAAGGCCGAACTGGTCGCCGCGCTGGCAGGCCGGATGGCCGAGGCGGATCTCGTGACCGCAGCCGATGTGTTCATCTATTGCGGCGCGCTGCGGCCGGTTTTGTCCGCCGTGGTGCCGGCCATGCTGCCCGGTGGGCTGTTGGCATTTTCACTCGAAGCCCATGACGGCGAGGAGGCGGTGTTCCTGCGGCCATCGTTGCGCTATGCCCATGGCGTTGCGGCAACGCGGCAGGCTTTGCTCGATGCGGGCCTCGAAATCCTGAGGTTCGAGAAGGCGACGCTGCGGCAGGACCGAGGCTCGCCCATCGAGGGTATCCTGGTTTTAGCGCGCAAGCCCGTCAACGTTAACAGTCTGCTAACGTTAGATGACGAGATGGTAGCCGAATTTGCCGTCTCCGGCGTCGCCGCGGCCTAGCCCGCCATAGTCGCGCCCCGTTTGGGGCCTCGTGTCCCGGCCAGCACAACAAGCGGGACTTTTATGAAAATTGCAGCAAAGGCGGGCCTCGTGCTCGCATTGTTCCTGGCCAGCTTTCCGGCGCTGGCGGGCGATACGATCGGCTTCTGGGACACCCAGCGCAAAGGCAGTAACTTCTTTTCCGTCAAGCCTTCAGCCGAGCGGTTTGTCGAGGCGCATGCCGCCGGCATTCAATGGGGCCGCCTGGCCTATGACAAGTGGGACGCCACCGAGCGCGACTTCCTGATCGGGGATGCCGATCACTATGACGGGCTGGTGCAGCCGGACCTGGCGCGGCTCAAGCAAGTGCTTGGAATGGCTCACGATTCCGGGGTCGACATGGTCATCACGCCACTGAGTTTGCCAGGAATGCGCTGGAGCCAGAACAATGGCGACAAGTTCGATGGCCGCATCTGGGAGGACAAGGCCTATTGGCAGCAGACGGCCGATTTCTGGCGCGATCTGGCCGCTGAGCTCAAGGATAATCCGGGCGTGCTGGCCTATAATATCGTCAATGAACCGGCACCGGAGCGCGGCACGGGTTCGGCGGAAAACACCGCGCCGGGCGACGTTTCGAGCCACATTGCCTTTGCCGAGGCCAACAAAGGTACGGCGCGCGACCTGCCGGCATTTTACGAAATGGTCATCGCCGCTATCCGCTCGGTCGATCCCGATACGCCGATCATGGTAGATGCTGGCTGGTACGCCAATGCCGGAGCGTTCAGCGGCTGGCCTGATGCCTTAAGCGACGACAAGGTGCTCTACGCCTTCCATATGTACGAGCCCTATAACTTTACCGCCGGCAAGAATTTCCGCGACAAGCTGGGCTACGTCTATCCCGGCACGGTGCCGTTCGGGACGGGCGATGTGGCCTGGAATGCCAGCACAATCAATGCCTTCCTGCAGCCGGTTTATGATTGGGCGGACAAGCAGGCCATCCCCGCCAACCGCATTGTGGCTGCCGAATTTGGCTGTATGCGGCGCAATGAGGGCTGCGCTGATTACCTGACCGACGTGATGGCCAATCTCAACGCGCATGACATTCACTGGGCCTTCTATTCGTTCCGCGAGGATGAATATGACGGGTTCGACTATGAGCTGGGCAGCGACGCGCTGGGCTGGAAATATTGGGAAGCCGTGGAAAAGGGGCAGACGCCCGTCATGCCCTACAAGCCCAATCCGCTATGGGATGCCATTCAGGCAGGGTTGCACGAGTAGGGGCTGACAAGCCAGCCGCGCCTCAATAGACCTCATGGCGAAGTCTATTGAGGTTGCCGCATGAACACCATTCGCTACGATTTCCGCTCCGACACTGTCACCAGGCCATCCGCTGCAATGCGGACGGCCATGGTTGAGGCCGAGGTGGGCGATGATGTGTTTGGTGACGACCCCACCGTCAGCCAGCTCGAGCAGCGTATGGCGGCCATGCTGGGCAAGGACGCGGCACTGTTTGTGCCGTCGGGGACGCAGTCCAATCTACTGGCGCTGATGAGCCATTGCGGGCGCGGCGACGAATATATCGCCGGGCAGAATGCCCATTGCTACCGCTGGGAAGCCGGTGGCGCGGCGGTGCTCGGCTCGATCCAGCCGCAGCCGATCGCCCATCAGCCCGACGGCACGCTGGCGCTCAGTGATATCGAGGCGGCGATCAAGGTCGATGACAGCCACTTTGCGACGACGCGGGTGATTGCGCTGGAAAACACCCATGGCGGGCAGATCCTGCCGGTGGCGTATATGGCCGCGGTGGCCGAGCTGGCGCGGCGGCATGGGCTAGGGCTGCATCTCGATGGTGCGCGGGCGTTCAATGCCAGCGTGGCGCTGGGCATGGATATCAAGGATTTTACCGCTGATTTCGATACGGTTTCGATCTGCCTGTCCAAGGGCTTGGGCGCGCCGGTGGGGTCGGTTCTGGTCGGGCGGGCCGATCTGATCGAGACGGCGCGGCGCAATCGCAAAATGCTGGGCGGCGGCATGCGCCAGTCGGGGATTTTAGCGGCGGCGGGGCTTTATGCGCTGGAGCATAATGTGGCGCGGCTGGCCGATGATCATCGCCGGGCCAAGCGGCTGGCCGAGGGGCTGGCGGCGTTTGACCAGCTCAAGGTGACCGAGCCGCATACCAATATCATCTTCCTCAATTGCGAGGCGGAGCTGGGCGAGCGGTTCAATACGTTCCTCGCCGAGCGCGGCATCGGGACCACCGGCCGCTATGGCCGACAGCGCTGGGTGACGCATCTCGATGTCGATGACGAGGCTATCGAAGGCGCGCTGACCGACGTGGCGGAATTTTTCCGCTAGTCGGCAAGGCGGGCGGCGCGAAAGCGGCGCTTACTTCGAGATCCCTTTGCAGCCTTCGTAATTGTTAAATATCTGGGTGGGGTAGGCAACGCCTACGCCGCTGGCGTCGGTGCCAGTGCCCCAATAGGTGACGTTCAAGGCGCCATCGCGCAGCAAGAAGGTGACGCCGTCTTCGGTTGGGTAGACTTTGCCCAAATCTGGTGAACTCGTCATCGGGCGCAGGATGTCCATAGCGACCTTTGCGGTAATCGGTGCCGACGCATAGGCGAGCTTGCCATCGCAGAAGAGAAACACCTTTAAATTCTGGCCGCTGCCCTCGGCGTAAACCATCTCGCTATCGCCATCGACCTCCGGATTGCCCGGCTGACGGGTCGTGATCGGGCCATAGGCCGCTTCGATCAGGGCCTCTGCCTCGGCCTGGGGCATTTGATCGAGTACGGCCTGGTAGGGGTTGAAATCCGTGCTCTGGGCCAGGGCTGGCGTGGCAATGGAGGCCGCCAGCAGGATGGTGCAGATGAGCCGCATAATGTCTCCGAGAGGAAATGCCGAGGACCCAAATTGGGTCCCCGGTAGGCTTGGCGTCAATCCCCCAAAGGCGCGACGACATTGCACCAATGGGCGTGCAAAGCGGGGATATCGTCGCTGGTCATCAGCGGCATTGCAGCGAGCAGTTGCTCGTGTGGCCAGTCCCACCAGGCCATTTCAAGCAGCATGGCGATGTGCTCGTCACTGAAGCGTTTGCGGATCACCTTGGCCGGGTTGCCACCGATAATGGCGTAGGGCTCGACGTCCTTGGTGACGAGCGCCCGCGTGCCGATGACGGCGCCATGCCCGATAGTGATGCCGGGCATGATGATGGCTTCGGTGCCGATCCACACGTCATTGCCGATGATTGTGTCGCCGGCTGGAGCAAAGGCGTCCGCCGCCGTGCCGAAGCCGGGGATTTCGGGCATGTAGTGGAACGGAAAGGAGCTGACCCAATCGTAGCGATGGCCCTGATTGCCGGCCATGATGAAGGCGGCGCCGGAGCCGATGGAGCAGAAACTGCCCACGATCAGCTTGTCGACGCCGGGCGTGGTCATCAGGAAGCGGGCGCAATCGTCGAAGCTATGGCCGTGGTAATAGCCGGAATAATAGCTGTAGCGGCCCACGATGATGTTGGGATTGGTCACCTGCTCATCGAGCCGGATGCCGCTGAAGGCGTCTTTGAAATAGTTGGTCATTTTTGTCTCTGAGGAATGGTGGTTTCCCCAGCAGACCTCACCCTGAGCTTGTCGAAGGGCGAGGTCGTGGCGAGATGGTGCCACGACCTCGTGGTTCGACGGGCTCACCATGAGGTCTACTGGTAGATGTCAGGCGCGGTTGAGCGCCTGGCGGATGGCTGTTTCGACCGGGGAATAGGCGCCGTCGGACCGGTCGAGCGAGAGTTGTTCGCTGGGCTGGAGCGGCGGTTGGGCCATGAAGCGCGGTCGCGTTCCCCGGTGCGGCTGGGCTGCGTGGACCAGGAACGGATGGCACAGATAGACCGTGCCGGCTTCGCCGGTCGCTAGGACTTCCGGGCAGTGGGCCGTGCCGGCAAAACCGTCAGCGGCCAGCTCGCGCAGGCTTAGTCCGGCTTCCCCGGCCGGTTCCAGCTGGCGGGCAATGTCGCGATGCGAGCCGACCCGGATACGGGTTGGCGCGTCCAATTCCCCCACATCGGAGAAGAGGAACAGCATCAGCAGGGCCCGATCTTTCGAGCTGACATTGACGCGCCAGGCCAGGAAGTCGGTCGGGTTTTCCTGCCAGCCGAAGCTGACATCGACATGCCAGCCTGCATCGCCGGGATCATCGGGCGAGGGGAAGCGCACCGGGAACGTCCCCAGACCTTGCGGCGGTACCCACCTGGCTTTGCCGGCAAGCTGGTCATAAGCGGCATGCAGGAGCGGCGTGTTGGCCGCGGTGCGGAAGGGGAGGTCGGAATAACCGCCTAGCCGGATCACCGGTTTGGTCCAGGTTGTGGGGTCATCCGGGTCGCAGCCGGTGTCCCGCCAGAGGATGGCGCGGCCTTGATCGGCTAGTTCGCGGGGGAAGGCGTTGTCGATGCGGACAAAGCCGTCGGAAATGAAGGCAGCGATTTGCGCTTGGCTAAGCGCAGCAGAATGAGAGGGCATGAGATATGTCCATAAGTTCGCGTGGCCGTCGCAGCGGACAGCCGGATCGAGCGGTAACCGCTCGTCGGACGTGCTCCAATGAGCGCCGTTAGGCGTTCAAGTGCACTGCGAACTTAGTTGCTTCGGACATCATCATGGTGAGATCGATCATAGGCAGGAGTGATCCGCTGTCAACTCTGCGGCAGGCCCAGTGCGCGGATTGCCCATGGCAGGGCCGTGGACAATTGTTCGCGCTGCACACGCCGGACGAAGGGCGAGAGCGGAATATCGGGCAGCCCGGCGCGGGCGGCAAAGAAGCCGGCGACAGTCGCGGCAACGTCGGCGCGCTCCGGCAGAATGGTTTCGGGAAGCGGCCCGCCCTCATATGCCAGACTTGGCAGGAAGAAGCCGAGATCAACGCCAGGATCGGACCGACAGGCCTCGGCCCAATCGATGATTTTGACACCCTCAGCAGTGACGCAAAGATTGTCGCTTCTGAGGTCGAGATGGGTCAGCGCATCGCCGGCTAGCGGACAAGCCGCTTCGGCGGCCAGCAGCGTGGGCAAGGCGCGTTCCAACCATTGCGACGAAACGAGCCCGAGCGAGAGGAAAGGGTCGGGTTTGGCCGCGACGCTCGGCCAACCTGCTTCACGGCCCTGCAACAGACCACCATGAGCGAGCATGGATGGCGTTCGATGCATTTCGGCGATGGTGTCGAGAACCCGGCCAAGCAGCTCGTCGGTCCATGGCGGAGGCCACGTCGCACTGCTGAGGTCTTCGATAATGAGGATTGGGGTTGTCGGATGCGGCTCCGCCCCGAGAAGGCGGGGGACGAACGGGCCAGAAATGCCGGCATAGGCGATGATTTCGCTGTTGACCTGCCGCGCCGAAATCTCGGTCGTCGCGATCTTGACGAAGCCGGTGCGCTCGCCGGCCGCCACGGCATAGCGCGCGGCCGGCGTGTAGCCTCCGAAAACTGGACGCCAGTGCTCCGGCGCCCAGCCCAATAGCTTTTCAACCCTCGCCGTAGTGTCCGGGGAGAGGTTCTGGCTCATCTAAACCGCGAAGTAGCTTTGCAGCGAGCGGACCTGCATGCTGCCTTGCTTGAGGGCAACGATCCCCTCCACCGCGGCGAGGGCGCCGTCGATGGTGGTGTAGTAGGGGATCTTGGCGAGCAGGGCGGTGCGGCGGATGTCGCGGCTGTCCGAGATCGATTTCATGCCATCGGTGGTGTTGATCACCAGCTGCACGCCGCCATTCTTCATGGAGTCCACGATGTGCGGACGGCCTTCGAGCACCTTGTTGATCTTGGTGGCGGCGATGCCGTTTTCCACCAGATAGCGTTGGGTGCCGCTGGTGGCGAGGATGGTGAAACCGGCTTCGGCGAGATGGCGGGCCATGTCCACGATATAGGGCTTGTCGGCCTCACGCACCGAGATGAAGGCGGTGCCGCTGGTGGGGACCTTGGAGCCGG
Source organism: Devosia sp. ZW T5_3 (assembly GCF_044987315.1). NCBI lineage: Bacteria > Pseudomonadati > Pseudomonadota > Alphaproteobacteria > Hyphomicrobiales > Devosiaceae > Devosia > Devosia sp. ZW T5_3. Next base: position 16,368 of record NZ_JBJDRE010000021.1, on the reverse strand, counting down.
CACCCATTTGCGACTTGGCGAAAGCCATGGCGAAATTGGTATCGAGGCCAATCACTTCGCCGGTCGACTTCATTTCGGGCCCGAGGACCGTATCGACGCCGGGGAAGCGGTTGAACGGGAACACGGCTTCCTTGACGGCGACATGCTTGAAGGTCTTTTCCACGAGGCCAAAGCTGGCCAGGCTCTCGCCGGCCATGATGCGGCTGGCGATCTTGGCGATGGGCTGGCCGATCACTTTGGCGACGAAGGGCACTGTACGCGAGGCGCGCGGATTGACTTCGAGCAGGTAGATGACGCCGTCCTTGAGGGCATATTGCACATTCATCAGCCCGCCGACCTTGAGGGAGAAGGCCAGTTCGGCGGTCTGCCGCTTGAGCTCGGCCATGACCTCGGGCGTCAGGTTCTGCGGGGGCAGCGAGCAGGCGCTGTCGCCGGAGTGAATGCCGGCCTCTTCGATATGCTCCATGATGCCGGCAACGAACACGTCCTTGCCGTCGCAAAGAGCATCGACGTCGATTTCGGTGGCGCCGCTGAGATAGGCATCGAACAGCAGGGGATTGTCGGAGAGGACCGAATTGATCTGGCCGGTCTTGTCGTTGGGGTAGCGCTGCAGGATATCGGGCGGGACCAAGCCGGTCAGCGTGTCCTGCACATAGCGCTCGAAATCATTGGCCGAGTGGACAATGGCCATGGCGCGGCCGCCCAGCACATAGGAGGGGCGGATGACCAGCGGATAGCCCAGGCGTTCGGCAACAAGACGAGCCTGTTCAAGGGAATAGGCGATGCCGTTCTTGGGTTGAGTCAACTCCAGCTTGTTGAGCAGCTTGGAGAAGAGATCGCGGTCTTCGGCCAGATCGATGGCGTCCGGCTGGGTGCCCAGGATCGGCACGCCGGCCTTGAGCACAGCTTCGGCCAGATTCAGCGGGGTCTGGCCACCGAACTGGACGATGACGCCATGCAGCGTGCCGTTCTGCTTTTCGCGCAGCAGGATTTCGAGCACGTCTTCCTCGGTCAGCGGCTCGAAATAGAGCCGGTCGGAGGTGTCGTAGTCGGTCGAGACGGTCTCGGGATTGCAGTTGACCATGATGGTTTCATAGCCGGCGTCAGCCAGCGCGAAGGCGGCATGGCAGCAGCAATAATCGAACTCGATGCCCTGGCCGATACGGTTGGGACCACCGCCCAGGATGACGACCTTCTTGCGGTCGGTCGGACGAGCCTCGTCGGCCACGGCGCCGGCAAAGGTCGTCTCATAGGTCGAATACATATAGGCCGTTGGCGAAGCGAATTCGGCAGCGGAGGTGTCGATGCGCTTATAGGCCGGACGCACGTCGAGCGAGTGGCGCAGCTTGCGCACGTCGGATGGCTTGAGGGCGGCGAGCTGGGCGAGGCGGGCATCGGAGAAGCCCATGCCCTTGAGGGCGCGCAGATTGACCGCGTCCTGCGGCAGGCCGAATTCGCGCACCTTGGCCTCGGTATCGACGATCCCCTGCATCTGTTCCAGGAACCAGGGGTCGATCTTGCAGGCTTCGTGAATGTCTTCAAGGCTCATGCCCAGGCGCATGGCCTCGGCAACGTGCAGCAGGCGATTGGGCGTGGGCGTGCCAAGGGCTGCCTTGATGGCGTTCTTGTCTTCGCCTTCGCCCAGGCCGGGAATGCCGATCTCGTTGAGACCGGTGAGGCCGGTTTCGAGCGAGCGCAGGGCCTTTTGCAGGCTTTCCTGGAAGGTGCGGCCAATGGCCATGGCTTCGCCGACCGACTTCATCGAGGTGGTCAGGCGATTGTCGGCGCCGGGGAATTTCTCGAAGGCAAAGCGCGGGATTTTCACCACGACATAGTCGATGGTCGGCTCGAACGAGGCCGGGGTCATGCCGCCGGTGATGTCGTTGTCCAATTCGTCCAGCGTGTAGCCGACGGCGAGGCGTGCCGCGACCTTGGCGATGGGGAAGCCGGTGGCCTTCGACGCGAGGGCCGAGGAGCGGGACACGCGCGGGTTCATCTCGATGACGACCATGCGGCCATCAGCGGGGTTGATGCCGAACTGCACGTTGGAGCCGCCGGTCTCGACGCCGATTTCGCGCAAAACGGCCAAGCTGGCGTCGCGCATGATCTGGTATTCTTTGTCGGTCAGCGTCAGGGCCGGGGCGACGGTGATGGAGTCGCCGGTGTGGACGCCCATCGGATCGATATTCTCGATCGAGCAGATGATGATGCAATTGTCCTTCTTGTCGCGGACAACTTCCATTTCGTACTCTTTCCAGCCGAGCACGCTTTCTTCCACCAGCACTTCATTGGTGGGGGAGGCATCGACACCGCTTTCGACGATGGCGAGATATTCTTCGCGATTGTAGGCAATGCCGCCGCCGGTGCCGCCCAGGGTGAAGCTGGGGCGGATGATGGCGGGAAGGCCAATGACCTCAAGGGCCTGCAGCGCTTCGATGGTGTTGTGGGCCAGCATGGAGCGGGGTGTTTCCAGCCCGATCTTCTTCATGGCGTCGCGGAACAGCTCGCGGTCTTCGGCCTTGTCGATGGCTTCGGCGGTGGCGCCGATCATTTCGACATTGTACTTTTCGAGAATGCCCATCTTGCGCAGCGAGAGCGCGCAGTTCAGTGCCGTCTGGCCGCCCATGGTGGGCAGCAGGGCATCGGGGCGTTCCTTTTCGATGATCTTGGCGACCACTTCGGGGGTGATCGGCTCCATATAGGTGGCGTCGGCCAGGTCCGGATCAGTCATGATCGTTGCCGGGTTCGAGTTCACCAGAATGATGCGGTAGCCCTCTTCCTTGAGCGCCTTGCACGCCTGGGTGCCCGAGTAATCGAACTCGCAAGCCTGCCCGATGATGATCGGACCCGCACCGATGATGAGGATCGATTTAATGTCGGTACGTTTTGGCATTTCTTTGGGCTCGCTCGGCTCGGTCTACAGACGGGGCGGGCGAGGAAGAATCACCCGGCGCTCAGGCCACCCGCACCATTCGCGCACGACAACAGGGCGTTGCGGCGCTTGGGGAAGGCTTGGACGGGGTGGTTAGGTGGGCTGTCTAGCGGAGAAGCGTCGGAAAGGGAAGGGGTGGTTTGCCCCTTTGTCGTGGACACCGCGGCGGGGTGTGCTTGTCCCCAATCGGCCAGTTGCCCTCTCAGGTCATGACTCCCTTGCGGTCAGCGGGGTGGCTCGTGACGCCAAATGGGGCGACCATGGCTGTAGCCCCGAGGGGTGAGCGGAGAGCCAGCGTCAGTCCTGGGGCTCTCCAGACGCAGTGACGCGCTGTGTGGCCGGCCCGGTCGCGCGCAAGGCGCCGAGCAGGCAAGGACCGCAATTGCACATGACTGGATTGCCCGGACCATGCCGGGCGAGACAATGCGGGATATTCTCGCTCGCCCGGCTTTTCCGGCGCGGGCTAAACGCTTTGTGGCTGGTTCTGGTGGCTGCTGCTCCGGCGTTGGCCCAGCCCGCGAGCGAGCCGGGCCTGGTGGTTATCCGGGTCAGCGGCGCCGATGCGATGTTCGGCTTTTCCTCGCTGACGCCGCCGCTCAATCTGCATCTGGCCAGTATTGGCGGGATGGCCGAGAGCTTGCCGATCACCCTGCCGGCGGGAGATTACCGCATTGGCATTGATGATCTGAGTGGCATGGGCATGAGCGTGCGGGCGATCGATTGCTCGGACGACAACAGCGTGGGCGACGGGGCCAGTGGTTCGGCGGAACTGGTGCTCGACCCGGGCGAGTTGCTGGTTTGCACGTTCAGCGTCACGAGCGCGCCTGAACGGGCCGCCGCGTTGATTGAGAGCCTGGTGCCGGCGCGAGGGGATTTGCTGCTGGCCAGCCTGCCGCCGAGCGAGGATCGCATCGACCGGCTCAAGGGCGCGGTGTCGGTGGCGGCCTCCCCGCAGCGGTTCATGAATGCCCTGCCGGGCATTGTAGCCGGACGACCCATTCCGGTGGCAGCGTCGCTGGGCGCTTTTGAAAAGCTATTGGGCAATGAGCAGCGCAATGCCTGGGACGTGTGGATGCGCGGCACTTTTGCACTGGCGACGGAGCAGGGGGCGGCGGGCCGGTACGGCGTGGCGGCGCTGGGTATCGACCGGGTGTTGGGCGAGGATTTGTTGGTCGGCAGCTTTGTCGAGGCCGACACGATGATCCGGGACTGGAGCGATGCTTCTGCACTGGTGCGGGGCGGCTGGATGGCCGGGGGCTATGCCACGATGCGGGTGCTCGACAATGTCTATCTCGACGTGATGGGCAGCGGCGGCTCGTCGGCCGGGATTACCCGGGCGCAGGGCATAGACGGCCGGTTTGCGGCAGACACGTGGCTGATGACGGCGGCCTTGCTGGGGCAATGGACTTCGGGGCGGTGGACGTTCAGCCCACAAGCTCGGTTCAGCTATTTCGACGAGCGGGTTGCGCCATATCTCGATGGCGCCGGCAATCTGGTGTTCGGGCAGGAACTGGGCCGCGGCAGGCTCGCCATCGGGCCGGGCGTGTCCTATCGGCTGACGACGCAAAACAATGTGGTCATCAATGCCGGCCTGCGGCTCGATACCAGCGCGACGGTGTTGAGCAGCGACAGCGCGGATGGCTTTGAAGGCTTGAGAGGGCGACTGGAAGGCAATGTCGAAATCGCGTTGCCCGAGGGGATGCGTTGGAAAACCACGCTGGGCTATGGCGGCATCGGCACGGATAATCGCCTGTTCAATGCGAGTGGCACGCTGACGGTGCCGCTGCGATAGGCTTGCACCGAGAACAAGATGGAGTCAGCCTTGGGGCATGAGGAGAGACGCCATGTGCCGCAATATTCGAACCCTGTTCAATTTCGAGCCGCCCGCCACACGTAACGAAATGCATGATGCCTCGCTGCAATTCGTGCGCAAGATTTCGGGCTATACGCACCCTTCCAAGGCCAATGAGGCCGCGTTCCACGCTGCGGTCGAGGAGATCGAGGCGGTGGTGCGCAAACTGCTCAAATCGCTCGATACCGATGCGCCGCCCAAAGACCGCGAAGTGGTCGCGGCCAAGGCGCGGGAGCGGGCCAAGGAGCGCTACGGCATGACCTAACGGGAACGGCCTGTGGTGGCGGCGCGTTGTCGAGCGTAGACTGCCACAAGGAATTCATCATGCTGCAATTGCTCATTCTTCTCGTCGTTGTCGCCCTGGTGGCCGGTGTGCTGGGGTTCACCGGCATAGCGACGGGCGCCGCAGCGCTGGCCAAGATCATCTTCTTCATCATGCTGATCGGCATCGCCATCATTGTCGTGCTGGCGCTGACGGGCCTGGCAATCATTTTCTAGATCAAAGGATTTTTGACGATGGCGGGTATTCCGACAATCGCGCTCAATGACGGCCGAACCATTCCCCAATTGGGGTTTGGCGTCTGGCAAATTCCCAATAACGCAGTGGGCGCGGCGATTGCCGTGGCGCTGCAGGCGGGATACCGCTCCATCGACACGGCGCAGGGCTATAGCAATGAGCAGGGCGTGGGCGCCGCTATCAGGGATAGCGGGCTGGCGCGGGAGGAGCTGTTCATCACCTCCAAGCTGCGCACGCGCGACCAGGGATATGATGCGACGCTCAAGTCGTTCATGGGGTCGCTCGACCGGCTGGGTCTCGACTATCTGGACCTGTTCCTGATCCACTGGCCGGTGCCGGCGGAGGACAAATATTCCGACACTTGGAAGGCCTTTGTGCAATTGCAGCGCGACGGCCGGATCCGCTCGATCGGGGTGTCCAATTTCCTGCCCGAGCATCTTGAGCGCATTATTGGCGATAGCGGGGTGGCGCCGGCAGTCAACCAGATCGAGCTGCATCCAGAATTCCAGCAGCGCGACGTGCGCGAACTGCACAAGCGGCACAATATCGCCATTGAAAGCTATAGCCCGCTGGGCAGTGGTGCGGCGCTGGACAATGCCGCGATTGGCGAAATCGCCAGCAAGCATGGCAAGAGCCCGGCGCAGGCGATCATTCGCTGGCATATCCAGGAGGGGCTGATCGTCATTCCAAAATCGGTCCATCCCGACCGCATCCGCGCCAATGCGGAGGTGTTCGATTTTGAACTCGATGCGGATGACATGGCCAAGATCGCGGCGCTGGACCGCGCCAATGGCAAGATCGGCAGCGATCCGGCGACCAATAACGCGATCTGGTAGGGCTACAGCTTGAGCTTGAAGCCTTCGTGGCTTTTGGCGAAGCCGAGCTTTTCATAGAAGCGGTGGGCGTCCACGCGGACCTTGTTGGAGGTCAGCTGGACCAAGCCGCAGCCGGCCTCGCGGCAGCGCTCGATAGCCCATTTTACCATGGTGCTGCCATGGCCGCCGCCGCGCAGGTCGCTGCGGATATGCACGTTTTCCAGCAGGCCCCGCTTCATGCCGAAATTGGGCAGGCCGGGCAAAAAGCTGATCTGCAAGGTGCCGACGACTTCGCCGTCTTTTTCGGCGACCACCAGGCGATGCCTGGGGTCGGCAACGATTTCGTCAAAGGCAGCGCGATAGCGCGGATCGTCCAGTGTGGCGGGATCGAGCGGTGGCGTATCGGCGCCACGGGCATCGCCGGCATGGCTGAGCCTAAGCATGGTGGGAATATCGGCGGGTGTGGCGTCGCGAAAGGTCAGGTCGGTCATGGTCGTCGCTCTGGGAAATGCCGGAGCAAATGACCAGTTTGCCGGCGCGATGGCAAGTCAGGCGGCAGAAACCGAGGCCATGAGGGGCGACTTGATTGCGGCGGCGATGATGGTGTCGAGAAAACCCGGAAAACGCTCATCGAGATCGGCGCGGCGTAGCGTGACGCGGCGGCGCGTGCCCTCGGGCGTAACATTGACCACACCGGCCTCGCGCAGCTTGGCAATGTGATAGGTGAGGTTGGTCTTGGAGGTCAGATCCAGAAATTGACCGCAGACCATGCCCACATTCTCGCAGAGCGATAAATGGCCGACGATGGCCAACCGGGTTTCATCGCCAAGGGCGGCGAGAACGGTGGACAGCGTGATCTGATCGGCATCGGGATGCGGCGGTGACATGGCTGATATGTAGCTCCGGACGGCGTTTTGTTCAATAAGCTTTGGACTAGCAGTTGACACAATGATCCGTGAGGTTCAATTGTTCAATAAATTTTGGACAAGGACGCTGCTCATGGATATCCGTCTCATCTGGCTGGCAGTTGGCACGTTCGCGATCGGCGTCGAGAGCTTTGCCGTACCGAGCCTGTTGCCGCAAATCGCCGATTCCACCGGCGTCAGCCTGACCCAGGCTGGCTATCTGGTGATTGCCTTTGCGCTGGCCAATGCCTTCGGCTCGCCCGTATTGGCGGCGCTGACCGGCACGGCAGATCGGCGCCGGACCCTGACGATCACTGCGCTGGTCTTCTCGCTGGGGGCGATTGGCGCGGCATTCTCGCGGGGCTATTTCGACCTGATGGCGGCCCGTATCATGATGGCTTTTGCCGCCGGGCTTTATACGGCAACGGCGCAGGCAACCGGGGTGGCGATCTCGTCGGCCGATCACCGGGCGCGGGCTATCTCGGTCATCGTTGGCGGCACGACCATGGCAGTGGCGTTCGGCGCGCCGCTGGGGGCGCTGGTGGCGGGCCTCGTTGGATGGCGCGGCAGCTATGGGATGGTGGCGCTGTTCGGCATTATCGCGGCGGCCTCGATCTGGGTCATGCTGCCGGCGGGATTGCGCGGCGCCCAGTTGAGCCTGCGTCAACGTATTGCGGCGGTGGCGTTGCCCGGCGTTCCCGGCGCATTGCTGACCACCTGGCTCAATCTGGCCGGGGCTTTCACCGTCATTATTTATCTTGCGGTGGTGACCACTCGGTCGATGGGATTGGCGCCAGAACTGGTGCCGGCGGTGTTGTTGGCTTTTGGCATCGGTGCGGCGTTTGGCAATGCGGCGGGCGGGCAATTGGCTGACCGGATCGGCGCGCGGCCGACGGTGATTGCGGCGGCGGCGTTGAATGCCTTGATGCTGGTGGGGATCTCGCTGGTGGCGCATTTGCCGGGCGGCATCATCGGGCCGGCATTCTTCGTGCTGATCTTGGCCTGGGGCGCGACGGGCTGGGCCTTTCCGCCGGCACAGTCGAGCTATCTTCTGGGCCTGGCGCCCAATAGCGCGCCCTTGGTGCTCTCGCTCAATGCTTCGGCGCTGTATCTGGGCATTGCCAGTGGGTCGCTGATTGCGGGGCTAGTGCTGCAATTCGGCACGGTGAATGACCTGGGTTGGGTCGGTGCGACACTGCCGGCGCTGGCATTGGTGGGCATCGGGTTGTCGGCAATCCGGCGGCATGAGGCACGTCCCAGCATGGCGCGCCTCGGCTAGTTCCTCTTAACGCCGCTTCGGACTGAGTAGCAAGGCGATGCCAAGCACAGCAATCGCGATCAGGATCGGGGCGGCGGCGAGTACGGATTGCACGGCCAAAAGCGCGCCTGCGCCAGCCCACATGATCGAGGCGAAGGCCTCGCACAGGGTGGCGGCGCGGGAGGCGACCTGGCGGCGGCGAAACATGGAGCGGCGCGCGACGACGCGGAACCAGAGCTGGATGGCGGTGGCCGAGCCCGACGCCAGCCCCGCGCAGAGGGCGGTGACGGCAGCGATATAGAGCGACGACAGCGCCAGCATGGCGATCAGCGGGATCAATATCACGGCGATGATGATGAGCACCGCCTCGATCTTGGCGACCAGGACCGAGCGGGGGCTAACCGGGGCCGTCACCACCAGGTCATGGGCGTCTTCGCCGGAGATGGCGAGCCAGGCGAGACCTCCGGCCAATTGCCCGGCGGCCATGACGAGCACGGGCACCACTACCACATTGGCGCCGGCGATGTCGCCATAGTTGATCCACAGCATCAGGGCGGGCGGCAGCAGGTAAAGGATCTGCATCAGCGTTTGTGACAGCAGCCATGGGTCGCGTTGCAACAGCCGCCATTCCTTGCGGCGCAACACCTGGCGCTGCGAAGCGGGGCGGAAACTGACCGCGCGCGGATTGCGGCGGCTGCGAATATGGCTGAGGCCGGTGGCCGAAATGGCGTGGCGGCCATAGCTTGAGGCAGTGAGCGCGAGGACTATGCCGAGGGCGCCGAAGCCGACGGCCATGACGATGGCGAGATCGGGCAGATCGCCCATGGCGGCGCGGGCGGGTATCCAGAAGGCGCTGTCGAGTGCCGGCGCCATGGCGACGACATCGGCCGATTGGAACAGGGTGAAACGGGAGAGGCTGCCATAATGCAGGATGGCGGCGGCCTGAATGCCGATGACAAAACCGGCGCCGACAATGGCCGCGATGATCTGGGCGACGAGGCGGGCGCGCTTGTGGCCGACAAAGCGGAACAGCAGGATGGCGGCGCCGACCGCCAAGGCTGTGGCGAGGGCCCCGGCAGCGGCCAGCACGCCATAGCCGGCCAGCCAGCGGGGGCCATCCAGCAGGGTCAGCATATTGATCAGAGGGCTCGCGAGCAGCGCCGCCAGCAGGGTGGTGGAGAGGGCGACCGAGCCAGTGCGGACCGCAAAGAGGCGGCGCGAGGAGGCGGGGGAGGAGAGGATGAGGTCGAGGTCGGAGCGGGCGTAGTAGACGCGGGTCACTGCCTCCAGGGCCTGGGACAGCATGACCGACCAGAATAGCGCGCCGCTGCCGACCAGCATGACCAGGGTTGGTTTGTCGGGTGCAATGCCGTGGGTCAGCCAGGGGCGGACGAGGCCAAAGGCCAATAGGTGAAACAGCAGCAAGGCCACGGCGATGACGATGGCGACGCCGACACCGCGGGCGCGGCGGCCGCCGGTCATCATAGCGACCCATTCCCGCCAGGCCAGGTTCAACTCGTGGCGGGCAAACCAGGCGAGGGTCGCCGGTTGGGCGCTCATGCGGCGGCGGCCGCGGCTTCGCCTTGGGCGACCAGATCTAAGAAGATTTCTTCGAGGCTGGTTTCGCGCCCGATGCGGGTGCGCAATTCGGCCAGCGTGCCCTCGGCAATCAGCTTGCCTTGGGCAATGACGCCGATGCGTTCGGCCATGCGCTCGGCGACTTCCAGAATATGGGTGGTCATGATCACCGTGACGCCGTCGCGCACCTTGCCCAGCAGTACGTCCTTGACCTGCCGGGCCGAACCGGCATCGAGGCCGGTCAGCGGCTCGTCGAGAATGATCAGTTTTGGCTCGTGCACCAAGGCGCCGGCCAGCGCTACCTTTTGCAACATGCCCTTGGAAAAGCCGCCACAGAGTTCATTGGCGTGTGGGCCCAGGCCCAGCCAGTCGATCAGGTCACTGGCGCGTTGGCGGGCGGTCGTGGCGTCGATCTGCCAGAGGCCGGCGACGAATTCGAGATATTCGAGCGGGGTGAGCCGGTCATAGACCATGGGTTCGTCCGACACCCAGGCGACGATGCGTTTGGCGGCGATCGGGTCACGGCGGGCATCGATGCCGAAGATGGAGATTTGCCCCTCATCGGGCCGCAGCAGCCCGGCAACCATGCGCAGAATGGTGGTTTTGCCCGCGCCATTGGGGCCGAGCAGGGCGTAGAATTCGCCCGCCCGGACATTGAGTGCCAAATCGGTGACCACCGGCCGATCAAAGCGTTTGGAGAGGCTGGAGATGGCGAGGGCAGGGACGGACATGAGCTCGCTCCGGGAAATCCGGAATAGAGACTATCCGGCCAGCCCTTTCCTCGCGGTGAATCGGCAGCGTTAAAGATTATCCTTGTTGGACACTCGATTGCTGCAACGCCGCCTTGCACAAAGCGGCATTGCGGGGTGGCGCGCTGACATTTTAGTGTCGAGGTGAACCGCAGCCTCGCCTGCGGGCATCCCACATTGCTGACGGCAACGGCCCAGCGCGCCGAGCCCTTGCGTCTGCCGGAGTATTTGCCGTGACCGATTCTTCCCGTCCCTCTGTCGGGCTCGGCTCGCTGTCCACCAAGCTTGCGATCTTTGCCATGGCCATTGGCGCCTTCGGCATCGGTACGGGTGAATTTGCGATCATGGGCCTGTTGCCAAATCTGGCGGGCGATCTGCGGATATCCGAGCCCGAGGCAGGCCATGTGATCAGCGCCTATGCGCTTGGCGTGGTGGTGGGGGCGCCGCTGATTGCGATCCTCTTTGCCAAAGTGCCGCGCAAGCCGCTGATGCTGGGACTTATGGCGCTGTTTGCGCTGGGCAATTTCGGCAGCGCCGCAGCGCCGGACTATCTGTCGCTGATTGCGCTGCGCTTTGTCAGCGGGCTGCCGCATGGCGCCTATTTCGGCATTGTCGCGCTGGTGGCGGCCTCCATGGTCGATGTCGGCTATCGCGCCCGCGCCGTGGGCCGGGTGATGCTGGGGCTGACCATTGCTACGCTGGTCGGCATGCCGATGGCGACGTGGCTGGGCCAATATATGGGTTGGCGGCCGACCTTTACCGGTGTGGGCATTGTCGGCGTGCTGGCGCTGGTGATGATCGCGCGGTTTGTGCCCATGGTGGCGTTGGCCGATGGGGCGAGCCCGCTGCGTGAATTGAGTGCGCTGAAGCGCCCGCAGGTGTGGCTGACGCTGGCGATCAGCGCGGTTGGCTGCGGCGGGATGTTTGCGGTGTTCACCTATGTGGTGCCGCTGCTGACCGAGGTGACGGGTATTCCCATGGTCTGGGTGCCGCTGGTGTTGGCGCTGTTCGGCGTCGGCATGACGCTGGGCAATATTTTGGGCGCCTATATGGCCGACAAGGCGCTGATGGCGACGATTGGCGGCATGCTGGCCTTCAATGTTGTCAGCCTGGCGATCATTCCGTTCACGGCGCAATTCTGGCTGACGGCCTCGATCAGCGTGCTGCTGGTAGGCTTTACCGTGGCCATCGGCACGGCGTTGCAGACCCGGCTGATGGATGTGGCGGCAGAGGGCCAGACGCTGGCGGCGACGCTCAACCATGCGGCGTTCAACATGGCCAATGCGCTGGGGGCGCTGCTGGGCGGGTTGGCGATTTCGGCGGGTTATGGCTGGGGATCGACCGGCGTGGTCGGGGCGATCATGGCCGTTGGCGGGCTGATCCTGTTCTTCATCTCGCTGGCGCTGGACCGCAAGACGCAGCGCTGGGAACCGCTGGATGTGGTGGCGGAAGCCGCCTGAAACTAACGTCATTGTAAGAGTTTGCAGCCGCCCAGACGCAGGTCCGGGCGGCTGTTTGTTATCAGGCGACGCTGAGCTTGACCTCGATATTGCCGCGCGTGGCATTGGAATAGGGGCAGACCTGGTGGGCTTTTTCGACCAGGGCCAGGGCCGCTTCATGGTCCATGCCGGGAATGGTGACTTCCAGCGCAACGGCGATGCCGAAGCCGATGCCATTGGCGTTTTCGCCGAAGGAGACGGCAGCATTGATGCTGGTTTCGTCGGGAACCTTGATCTTTTCGCCGCGGGCGACGGCCTTGATGGCGCCGAGGAAGCAGGCCGAATAGCCGGCAGCGAAAAGCTGTTCCGGATTGGTGCCCGGACCGCCATTGCCGCCCATTTCCTTGGGCGTATCGAGGGTGATCGACAGGCGGCCGTCATCGGTGGCGCTGGTGCCGGTGCGCCCGCCGGTCGAAGTGGCGTGGGCGGTGTAGATGGCTGATTTGATCATTTTGGGTCTCCTTGGATGAGGATGCATAGCGCGCAATTGAATTTTGCGCAATCTAATTTATCGTGATACACTCTCAACAATGGTTGTGGAATGGAGACTGGCGTGACCGAGAAACCGGACCTGCTCAAGCTGGATTCGATGCTGTGCTTTGCCGTCTATGCGGCCGGGCATGCCTTCACGCGATTTTACAAGCCCCGGCTGGACGCGCTGGGGCTGACCTATCCGCAATATCTGGTGTTCCTGGTGCTGTGGGAAGGCGACGGGCTGACCGTCAAGGCGCTGGGGGAACGGCTGTTGCTGGATTCGGGCACGATCACCCCGTTGCTCAAGCGGCTGGAAGCGCGCGGGCTGGTCGAGCGGCGGCGCGATGCCGAGGACGAGCGGCAGGTGCGGGTCTTGCTGACCGAGGCGGGGCGGGCGCTGCGGGAGCAGGCGCAGAGCATTCCGCTGGCTGTGGGCAAGGCGAGCGGGCTCAGCATGGACGGCGCCGATGCGCTGCGGCGCGAGCTGGTGAGCCTGCGGGAGCGGTTGGACGGGATTGAGTGAGGAGCAGGGGTTCACGACTGAAACTCGTGTTCGAGCAGCCCCATGTTCAGGTCGTCGTGCCACTTTCCATCGAGAAAAGCCGTTTCGCGCTCGCAGCCTTCGATTTGGAAGCCGCATTTTTGATAGGACTTGATGGCACGTTCGTTGATGGCCAGAACGCGCAGGGAAATCCGGTGAAGATTTAGGCTGGAGAAGGCGAAGTTCAAAACCGCTCTGGCCGCTTCGGTGCCGATGCCCTTTCCGAGATGCTCGGTTTTCCAGATGCCAATGGCAAACGAGGCGCGACGATCGACGAGATCAACGCGATCCAGGCGGGCAGTGCCGATGAGGTCCAGCCCCTCGATGAGCCAGGCATAGGGGTGCTCCATAAGTGATTGCACCCAGAGGTCGGCCCGCTCGCGGGTGAAGGGCGGGGCGGTCTCGGGTTGGATGCCATAGAGCCTAAGGTTCTCATCAGGCTCGGCGCCAATTTCAAACCGGCGGTCCGCATCGGCGGGGATTGCGGGCCGCAAGGTCAGGTTCGGTGTTTTGAGAATTGGTGGCATCGCTCCCCCTTGTGGGCATCTTATGGCCCCGTGAGGACCGAGGGGATAACTTATCGACTTGGTGGTGTGTTGCCGTATCTCGGGATGGGCCCCTGCCTGCGCAGGCGTGACATTGTGGGTGGGGAGGCCCCATTACACGTCTCGGTTTGCCCTCCACGAACCCTATGCCGGTGGATAGTCCGACACCCCCACCCTCAATCCCTCCCCTCAAGGGGGAGGGAGGTGGATCGTGGCTCCCGAAATTGACTTTGGAAGCTGAATGTCGATTGGTCCTACAGTGTGATGCGGTAGATGCCGAAGCCGTCGGGATTGGTGTTGCCGGTGGCTTCGATTTTTATCGCGGTGACGTCATCGACATAGTTGGCGGCTTTGGGGCCGGTGGCGAAGAGGACGCTGGTGCCGGGGATGGGGGCGAGCGACCAATTGCTGTCGGCCTTGGGGTCGATGGTGCCGTTTTCCACGATGTAGCGGACGATGATGTCGCGATTGGTATCGGGGCCCTTGAAGACGATCACGTCGGCGCCGATGCCGGGGAAGGTGCCGCCGCCGCCAGCGCGGTAATTATTGGTGGCGACGACGAACTTCTGGGCCGGATCGATCGGCTTGCCGTCATACATCAGCTCGACGATGCGGCTGGCGTCCGGGTTGGGCTCGGCCTTGCCGTCCGAGGAGAAGCGGGAGGGCTGGGTCAGGTCGATCTTATAGGTGACGCCGTCGATCACGTCGAAATTGTAGGACGGGAAATCGGGGTTGATCAGTTCGGCATCGGTGGAGCCGGCCTCGATCTGGTTAAAAATGCCGGCGGAGCGTTCGAGCCAGTTCTTCACATCGGCGCCGGTGATGACCACGGCCTGGATCGTGTTGGGATATAGGTAGAGATCGGCCACATTCTTGATGGCGACGGGGCCGACGGGGACGTCGGTGTAATAATCGGGGCCGCCACGGCCGCCGGCCTTGAAGGGGGCAGCGGCCGACAGGATCGGCAGGCTTTCCCATTCGGTGCCCTTCATCATCTGCTCGATATACCAGGTCTGGGCCTGGCTCACGACCTGGACGGACGGATCATCGGCCACGAGGGCAAAGTAGGAATAGAGCGGGGCGGCGGTTTCGCCCACGGGGCGGCGGATATATTCGAGGGTTTCGTCGTGATCGGCCTGGGCGGCGGCGGAGACTTCGGCTTCGTTTTCGACTAGAGCGTGGACCTTGCCCTCGACGCGCTCGGAAATCGGGCGGGCTTCGGAGGTGTGGGAGGCGATCGTCCATTTGCCGTCGGCGTCCTGCTCGAGCAGCAGATCGATCAGGCCCATATGGCTGCCCCAGAAGCCGGCCATGACGGCGGGCTTGCCGTTGAGCGTGCCGGCGGCGATATCGGCGCCTTCGACGCCTTCATAATCGGGGCCGGGGAAGACCAGATGCTGGTGGCCGGTGAGGACGACGTCGATGCCGTCAATGGCGGCAAGCTGGAGCGAGGCGTTTTCGGCGCCATTGGTCTGGTCGGGGGCGATGCCGGAATGGGAGAGGGCGATGATGATATCGGCGCCTTCCTGCTTCATCTTGGGCACATAAGCGGTCGCGGTTTCCACGATATCGCGGGTGCTGACCTTGCCGGTGAGGTGGGTGGCGTCCCAGGTCATGATCTGAGGCGGCAGGAAGCCGATCAGGCCGACCTTGATGGTCTTGGTGGCGCCCGAGCCGTCGACCAACTGTTTTTCGACGATCAGATAGGGCTTGATATAGGTGGTGTCGCTGAGCGCATCGGCGGCCAGTTCACCCTTGACCAGATTGGCCGAAACGAAGGGGAAGGTGGCGCCGGCTAGGGCCTTGTCGAGATATTCGAGGCCATAATTGAATTCGTGATTGCCCAGGGTGGCGGCTTCATAGCCCAGGGTGTTCATGGCGGCGATGATGGGGTGCACATTGCCGTCCAGGCCCTTTTCATAGGCGATGTAATCGCCCATCGGATTGCCCTGGATGATGTCGCCATTGTCGATCAGCATGGAATTGCCCGCTTCGGCGCGGATCGCTTCGATGATGGAGGCAGTACGCGCCAGGCCCATCGTGTCATTGGGGGCATCGGCATAGTAATCGTAGGCGAACACGGCGACGTGCAAGTCGGTGGTTTCCATGATGCGCAGATGGGCCTGATTGGCCTGGGCACTGGTGGCAAAAGGATGCATCGCGGCCATGGCCCCCAGACTCGCCGAACCGGCGAGGAATGTGCGTCGCGACAGTCTTGGCAGGAAATTCATTATCCGTCTCCCTTGGGCATTCACTGATGAACTGAAATCAGCTCGGGGGCTGCTGGCTCCCGCGCAGCCGGAGTGGTCCGGCGAATTTGCGAACCGGCACAGCCGGGTGGGCATGCTCATGCCGCTGGCAGGTGACGTTGCCATGACAGGACGGCGGCCAAGCTAGGAAACTTTGACCGGTTGGTCAATTTATGACGGTGGGGCGGGTAAGGAATTTTTGGAGGTGGTTTGGAGGCTGGCAATTGTCAGCAAAGCCCGTTGCCAAATGCCGCTGCTGGACAGCCGAAAACGCCGCCCGGCCCTGAGGCGTCGCGGTTGCACGGTAACGGGCGGCCTTTGACTCGAGCCAGTTTAGTCTAGGGGAGCCAAAGGCCGCCCGTCACGATCCGCTTTTGTGCAGGGTCCGGTTCAGGCGGTACCATTCTTGCAGGTCCGGCTGCCGAGTTTCCAACCCCACTGGACAGGCGCCCCC
>NZ_JBJDRE010000020.1:0-89995 GCF_044987315.1 Devosia sp. ZW T5_3 | reverse complement strand
GGGAATATTGGTGTTGTGGGGGTGGGTGGTCATACGCGGTGCGGCGTGTGCGGAAGCATACCCCCACCCTGCTCGATCACGGACTTAGCTCACGCTAAGTCCTATCTCGCTTCCTAGCCATTCGAGCATAGCTCTCACGGCCTTCTCCCCTCAAATCGCTCCACTGGAGCGATTTGCCCTATGGGACGGCTCGAAGCCCACAAGGGGGAGGGTGGACGACTGACAGAACTGCGCAGAACTAGCAACGTCCACGGTGTCATCCCCGCGAAAGCGGGGACCTCTGTTTGCTTAACCAAGGCCGGCAAACGGAGGTTCCCGCTTTCGCGGGAATGACACCGTGGAGGAATGGCGAGGGTGACGACTGCGAGTTTGGCGCCCCTATTCGGGCGGGGTCCAGTTCGGCGTTTCGCGCTGGAGCGGGCCCATGCGGGTGATGTCGTCGCCGCGGCGCATGGCGATGTTCATGCGGAAGCTGTTGCCGATGCGTTCGGAGCGTTCGGTGAACAGGGCGGCGATATCGGGTGGGCAGAGCTTCTCCGCCGTTTCACGGAACAGACGCAGCCAGCGCATGAAATGAGCGTCGGAGAGTTCGGGGATGGCCATGTGCTTGGGCATGGGGCGGCCGGCATAGCGGCCGGTGCCGAGCAGCATGGAGCTCCAGAAATCGGTGATGGTGGCGATGTGCTGGGGCCAGTGTTCGGGCGGGATGACGCGATTGAACACCGGGCCGATGACGGGGTCGCGGCGGGCTTCGGCGTAAAAGGCGTCGACCACCGCGGCGATCATGGCTTCGTCGAGCTGGGCGGGCGTTTCCCAGCCGGTGCGCTGATGGCGCGTGCCGACGGGGGGGCGAGGATTGTCAGCGGTCATTGGGCTTCCCGGATGGCGTAGCTGCAGCGGCGGCCGCCGGCCACGATGTGTTCCTCGCGCGTCACCTCGATATCCGGCCCCAGTACGGCGCGGAAAACGTCGATTTCGGCGCGGCAGAAATTCTGGCAAGCGGTGGCGGCAGCGCAGATGGGGCAATGGTTTTCGACCAGCAGGAGCGAGCCATCGGGCTGCTCGCGCCAATCGGCCATATAGCCTTCGGCGGAACGCAGATCGGTCAGGGCGGCGACCTTGTCGCGCAGGCTGAGCTGGTCGGCGATGACGCTTTCATAGGCGGCGCGGGTTTCGGCTTCGCGGGCGGCGATGATGGTGTCGAGCGCGGCGGGGCCGAGCGAAGAGCGGACGATATCGAGCAGCTGCACGGTGAGCGCGGCATGGGTATCGGGAAAGCGGGACTGGGCGGCCGGGGTGAGCGACCAGCTTTGGGTGGGGCGCCCTACCCCGCGTGCCTCGCTGGAAGCGGCAACCAAGCCCTCTTCGGCGAGCCGCACGAGCTGCTGGCGCGCGGCTTCGCCCGAAGTACCGAGGAGCGAGCCGAGTGCTGACGAGGACAATGCGCCATGCATTTTGAGCGCCATCAGCACCCGCTCGGAAGGGCTGCGCGGCGACCAGGTCGCATTTTCCAAGGTCTGGCTTGACATATCTGGCGAATGGGTTTTCAAAGTCATTGCTTGGAAATTAAACGGGCCGGCGCCAAAATGCAAGCGGCGCTGGCTGCAAGACCAAAGAGGAACGTGAAAATGGCCTTTGAACTCCCCGCCCTGCCCTATGCCCATAGCGCGCTTGCCGAGCGCGGCATGAGCCAGGAAACGCTCGAACTGCACCATGACAAGCACCACCAGGCCTATGTGACGGCGCTCAACGGGTTCGTCGAGAAGAACGCCGATCTGGCCGGCAAGTCGCTGGAAGAAATCATTGCCTTTGCCAAGGACAAGGCCGACCTGGCGCCGGTGTTCAACAATGCCGGGCAGCACTGGAACCATATTCATTTCTGGACTGCGCTGTCGCCCAAGGGTGGCGCGCTGCCGGGCAAGCTCGAAGCCAAGATCGTGAGCGATCTGGGGAGCGTCGAGGCATTCAAGGATGCTTTCAAGACCGCGGCGACGACGCAATTTGGGTCGGGCTGGGCCTGGCTGGTGCTGGGGACCGATGGCAAGCTCAAGGTGACCAAGACGCCCAATGGCTCCAATCCGCTCGCGACTGGCGAAGGCAAGCCGCTGCTGGGGCTCGATGTGTGGGAGCACAGCTATTATGTCGATTTCCGCAATCGCCGCCCGGATTACGTGACCAATTTCCTCGATAAGCTGGCGAATTATGAGTTTGCGGAAGCAAATTTGGGGTGAATTCCCTGACATTTTTCACCCGCTGATGCTCCCTCGGGCT
Organism: Devosia sp. ZW T5_3; assembly: GCF_044987315.1. Classification (NCBI taxonomy): domain Bacteria; kingdom Pseudomonadati; phylum Pseudomonadota; class Alphaproteobacteria; order Hyphomicrobiales; family Devosiaceae; genus Devosia; species Devosia sp. ZW T5_3. The sequence continues at coordinate 87,724 of NZ_JBJDRE010000020.1, read as the reverse complement.
TGACCCGAGGGTCTTTCGCCGCTGGTGCCGTGCTGAGAATGGCCCTCGGGTCAAGCCCGAGGGAGATGCGGTGGGTGGGCGAGATTGTGCCACGACCTCGTGGTTCGTGCCACGAGACCTGCCCCTATATTCGAGACTGCCTATGACCTATGTCGTCACTGAAGATTGCATTGCCTGCAAGCATATGGATTGCGTGGAGGTTTGCCCCGTGGATTGCTTCTATGAGGGTGAAAACATGCTGGTCATCAACTCCGACGAGTGCATAGATTGCGGGGTGTGCGAGCCGGAATGCCCGATCGACGCGATCAAGTCCGATAGCGAAAGCGGGCTGGAGAACTGGGCGGAACTGAACCGCAAATATGCAAGGCTGTGGCCGAACATAGTCGAAAAAGGCACGCCACCCGCCAATGCCAAGGCGATGGAAGGCGTGCCCAATAAATTCCGCGACCTCTTTTCCGAGCGTCCGGGAGAAGGATCGTGACGACAGAGATGGCCGATTTCGAACTGCCAGATAGTATGGCGTTGCGGGCGCCGCGCCGGCCGACGGTCGGCAATGCCGAATTCCGCTCGGCCATGGCGGCAATGGCCTCGACGGTGAGCGTGGTGACGGCGCGGCGGGGCGACGAGGTGATCGGGCGGACGGCGACGTCGGTGATTTCGCTGTCGGCGACGCCCCCGGCTTTGCTGATCTCCATCGATATTGTCAGCCGCATGGCCGATATCATCGCCAAGACGGGCGGATTTTCCATTGCCATGCTGGCCGATGACCAGGCGGCGGTGGCCGATGCTTTTGCCGGGCGGCTCGACCCGGCGGATCGCTTTGGCGTGGGCGACTGGACGCGGTGGCCATCGGGCAATCCAATGCTGCTGGGGGCGGTGACGGCGTTCGATTGCGAGGTCATCGGCGCGATGGAGACGGGCACGCATGTGCTGTTTGCCGGCGCGATCGTCGAGGCGGAGACCACGACGAGCCGCACGCCGTTGTTGTGGCAGCGGCATGGCTATCATGGGATAGCCCCCCTCGACTGATCGCCGGGAAGGTGCCAAGCTGGGTCGTGTGATTTGTCGCTGGCGGCGCGCAACCCTCGGGCGCTGCTGGAAGTTCTATCGGCGAGGGAGATGTCCATGCCCCGCTACTTTTTCCATTACCGCACCGATGACGAGCTGATCCGCGACACCGATGGGAGCGAATTCAGCGATCTCGATGCTGCCGAACATAATGCCGCCGAACTGGGCCGGGCGATCATCGATCGTGCGATGAGCACGGGCGGGGATGCGCGGGCGCCGCGGTCGATCGAGATCACCGACGCGGCGGGGGTGGAGCTGCTGTATGTGGTGTTTTGGGCCGGGCCCAAGGTGGGCGAAGGTCCGGGGTCGCCGGTGGGGCCGGTGACTATGCATTGAGGGTTCTCCCCCTTGTGGGGAGAAGGTGCTCGCAAGGGAGCGCATCCAAATAAAAAACGCCGGCCACTGGAGCCGGCGTTTTGTTTTTATTGGTGCTTATTGACCGGCATAGATCTGGTCGAACACGCCGCCATCGCCGAAGAATTCGGGTTGGGCTTTGCGCCAGCCGCCGAAGTCTTCGATGGTGACCAGGTTCACCTCGCCAAAGCGGGCAATGTCCTCGGGCGCGGCCGCTTCCGGCTTGAACGGGCGGTAGTAATTGGCGGCTGCGATGGCCTGGCCTTCGTCGGAATAGAGATATTCCAGATACGCCGTGGCGAGATCCGTATTGCCCTTCTTTTCGGCATTGCCGACGACGAGGGCGACTGGGGGCTCAGCCAGGATCGAGACCGAGGGGGTGACGATGTCGAAGGCGTCGGGGCCGAGTTCTTCGAGAGCGAGATAGGCTTCGTTTTCCCAGGCAAGGAGCACGTCACCAATGCCGCGCTGCACGAAAGTGGTGGTGGAGCCGCGGGCGCCGGTATCGAGCACGGGGACGTGCTTGTAGAGATCGGTGATGTAAGCCTTGGCGGTTTCGTCGCTACCGCCGGGCTGAGCCTTGGCCCAGGCCCAACCGGCCAGGAGGTTCCAGCGAGCACCGCCGGAGGTCTTCGGATTGGGCGTGATGACTTCGACGCCATCCTTGGTCAGGTCGCCCCAGTCATTGAGGGCCTTGGGATTGCCCTTGCGGACCAGGAAGACGATGGTCGAGGTATAGGGCGCGTTATTGTTCTCAAACGTGCCGCGCCAGTTTTCCGGGATCAGCGTGGGATCGGCGTCGGAGATGGCATTGATGTCGCTTTCGAGCGCCAGGGTGACCACATCGGCTTCGAGGCCATCGATGACGGTGCGAGCCTGGGCGCCGGAGCCGCCATGGGTGGTCTGAACGGCCACGGTTTCGCCCTTGGTCTCCTGCCAATGGGCGATGAAGGCCTGGTTGAACTGCTGATAGAGCTCGCGTGTCGGATCGTAGCTCACATTGATGATGGTGCGGTCCTGCGCATGCGCGGTGACTGCAAAGCCCAGCGCGGCGAGGCCGGCCAGGGCCAGTATCCTGGGTAGTTTTCTCATCATTCGTCTCCCGCTTGGATCGTGGCGGGAGGCTAGCCAGATCGCGGGGATGCTGCAAGGCTGGTGGCTCTCGTCACTCCACCTTCGGACCCTCCTCTGCGAAGGAGGGAGGCGCAGGCTGAGGCGCGGGCTGATCGTTGTCATCCACGCATTGTCTGCTCGCGCTATTGTGCGAAGGGATGGCAGACAGCGCGTGCCGGGGTGCCTACAGTGGCGGTGCGAGACTGGGAGTACACGACGTGACGCATGAGGATAGGTCCAACCGGCAGATCATGCTCGAGCGGGCGGCACTATTGTTGGCGAGCGAGCCGGGATTTGGGCGCTTCTTCAAGGCCGCCATTCTGGCGACCGATGGCGAGGACCTTGGCACGCAGGCGCCAGATGCGTTCGAATCGGTGTTGCGGCAGGCCTATAAACACTTGCTGGCCTATGACGGGGAAAACAGCCGCATTGTTGCCACACGCCCGGTCGCGGCGGGCGAGGCTTTGGTGCTCGATATCGTGTCGCCCGACATGCCGTTTATCGTCGATAGCGCGCTGGCGGCCGTGCGGGCCGCGGGCGGCAATGTGCGGCTATTTACCCATCCGGTGGTGCTGGTGGGCAATGGCGAGGTCAATGATGGCGACGGGCGTTCGCTGAGCCTCCTCCATATTCACAGCGACCCGGTGGCCGATGTCGACGGGCTGGTGAGCGAGATCGAGAGCACGATGGGCGATGTGGCCCATGCGGTGCGCGACTGGCAGCCTATGCTCGAGCGCTTGCGGCGGGCGACCAAGGACCTGGAGAGGATCAAGGGGCCGCAGCGTGACGAAGCGCTGGCCTTTGTCGATTGGCTGATCGAGCACAATTTTACCTTTCTGGGCCTGCGCCAATATGGCGTCGAGGGCGAAGCGCTTGCCCCGGTCGCGGGGAGCGGGCTGGGCATATTGCGTGACCCCGATGTGCGCGTGCTGCGCAGCGGCGCCGATTATGTGGAGACGACGCCGCAACACACTGCCTTTATGGCCGAAAGCGAGCCGCTGCTGGTGACCAAGGCCAATGTGCGCTCGCGGGTGCATCGGCGGGTGCATCTGGATTATGTGGGCATCAAGCTGTTTGGCGCCAATGGCGAGGCGACAGGTGAACTGCGCGTGGTGGGGCTGTTCACCGCGCAGGCGCTGGCCATGCCGCATACCGACGTGCCGATCATCCGCCGCAAGATTGCCGAGGTGATGCGCAAATCCGGGCTCGACCCGCTGGGGCATGACGGGCGGGCGCTGCTGAGCGCGCTGGATAGCTATCCGCGCGACGAGCTGTTCCAGATCGGGGTGGAGCAGCTCTATGAATTTTCCAGCGCGATTTCGGCGCTGTATGACCGGCCGCGGGTGCGGGTTTTGCCGCGCATCGACCGGTTCGACAATTTCGTCTCGATCCTGGTTTATGTGCCGCGTGATCGCTATGACGGGGAAGCGCGGGCGCGGATCACGCGGTATCTGGCGCAGGTTTATGACGGGCGGGTTTCGGCATTTTATCCGAATTTTCCCGAGGGCGAGCTGGTCCGGCTGCATGTGATCATCGGGCGGATTGCCGGGCCGACACCACGGCCAAGCCGCGGGGAACTGGAAGCGCGCGTGGATGCGCTAACCTCCAATTTTGGCGACACGCTGGCGGCGACGGCGGCGAACCCGGCTTCGATCAGCGATTATCGCGGGGCGTTTTCGCCGGCCTATCAATCGCGCAACACAGCCGAGGATGCCCATGCCGATATTGCCGCGCTGCAGGCGCTGGGCGATGGCACGGGCGTGGCCATCAGGCTGCGCAGCCGCACCGGCACGGATGGCTCGCTCGGGCTGAAATTCTATCACCGCGAGACGGCTATTCCGCTGAGCGATCGGGTGCCAATGCTGGAGGCCTTCGGGTTCCGGGTGATCGACGAGCGAACCTATACGATCGTGCCGCGCGACGGGGTGGAGCGGTATCTGCACGATATGGTGCTGGAGCCCATTGAAGCCGGGTTCGATGTGGCGGCGCGGGGCGCAGCGGTCGAGGAAGGGCTGCTGGCGGTATGGAACGGGGCGGCGGAAAGCGACCAGCTCAATACGCTGGTGAGCCGCGCTAGACTCGCCTGGAACGATGCCGCATTCCTGCGGGCGCTATCGCGCTATGTCCGGCAGATCGGGATTTCTTATTCGCAGCGCTATATTGCCAGCGTTTTGGTGAAGCAGAGTGCAGCGGCGACGGCGCTGATCGATCTGTTCAATGCGCTGCATGACCCACGGGCAACCGAGCGGGAAGTGGCGGCCGAACAGGCGCGCGAGGCGATTGCGGCGGCACTGGATGCCATGCCGTCGCTCGATGAAGACACGATTGTGCGGCGGTTCCTGAACCTGGTGGAAGCATCGGTGCGGACCAATGCGTTCCAGCGCGATGCCGACGGCAATCGCATGCCAGCGCTGGCGATCAAGTTCAATAGCGGGCGGGTGGATGGCATGGTCGCGCCGCGGCCGTTCCGCGAGATTTCGGTGTATTCGCCACGGGTGGAAGGCGTTCATCTGCGGTTTGGCGCCATTGCGCGCGGCGGCTTGCGCTGGTCGGACCGGCCGGAGGATTTCCGCACCGAAGTGCTGGGGCTGGTCAAGGCGCAGCAGGTGAAAAATGCGGTGATCGTGCCGGTGGGGGCCAAGGGCGGTTTCGTGCCCAAGCATTTGACGCCGGGCATGGCGCGCGAGGCGTTTCTGGCCGAAGGCGTGGCCGCCTACAAGATTTTCATCGGCGCTCTGCTCGATGTGACGGACAATCTGGTCGAGGGCGTCGTGGTGCCGCCGCGCGATGTGGTGCGGCGGGATGGGGATGATCCCTATCTCGTGGTGGCGGCCGACAAGGGCACGGCGAGCTTTTCCGACACGGCCAATGGAATCGCGACCAGCCGGGGCTATTGGCTGGGAGATGCCTTCGCCTCGGGCGGTTCGGCCGGCTATGACCACAAGAAAATGGGCATTACGGCACGCGGCGGTTGGGAGGCCGTGAAACGGCATTTCCGCGAGATGGACCGCGATATCCAGCGCGAACCCTTCACTGTGGTCGGCGTAGGCGACATGAGCGGGGACGTGTTCGGCAATGGCATGTTGCTGAGCCCGGAAATCGAGCTGGTGGCGGCGTTTGACCACCGCGACATCTTTATCGATCCGCACCCGGACGCAGGCAAATCGCTGGCGGAGCGGCAGCGGCTGTTCGCCCTGCCCCGTTCGAGCTGGCAGGATTATGACCAGAGCCTGATTTCCAAAGGCGGCGGGGTGTTTTCGCGCAGCCTCAAATCCATTCCGCTGAGTGCGGAGGCGCGGGCCGTGTTGGGGATCGAGGCCGCGCATGCGACGCCGGCAGAGGTGATGTCGGCGATTTTGCGGGCGCAGGTGGATTTGCTGTGGTTTGGCGGCATTGGCACTTATGTACGCGGCGCGCAGGAGACCGACGCCGAAGTGGGCGACCGGGCCAATGACGCGATCCGCGTAGTGGCAAGCGAAGTGCGCGCCAAGGTGATCGGAGAAGGCGCCAATCTGGGCGTGACGCAGCGCGGGCGCGTGGATTATGCGCTGGCCGGCGGGCGGATCAATACCGACGCCATCGACAATTCGGCCGGGGTGAATTCGAGCGATCTTGAGGTCAATATCAAGATTGCCGTGGCTCCGTTGGTGGCAGCTGGCACGCTGGATATGGCGGCGCGCAACAGCTTCCTTGCCAGCATGACCGATGAGGTAGCGGCGCTGTGCCTGCGCAATAATTATCTGCAGACCCTGGCGATTTCGCTAGCCGAGCGGGCGGGCATGGCGGAATTGCCAGATCATCGGGTTTTGATCGAGCAGTTGGAGGCACGGGGATTGCTGGACAGGGCGGTGGAATTCTTGCCCAGTGACGCGGCGCTTGATGCGCGCGGGGCGGCCCTGAGCCGGCCGGAACTGGCGGTGATCCTGGCCTATGCCAAGCTGACGCTTTATGCCGACCTTTTGGAAGGGCACGATATCGACGATGCGTATCTCGCGGGCGAGCTTTATCGCTATTTCCCCGAGACGCTGCACACGAGCTATCCCGATGCGGTGGCGCAACATCGGCTCAAGCGCGAAGTGATCGCGACGGTGCTGGCCAATGCGATGATCAATCGTGGTGGGCCGGCCTTTGTCAGCGAAATGATGGGCTCGACCAGCGCCAATCCGGGGGAAGTGGCGCTGGCTTATGCGGCCACGCGCGACGTCTATGGGCTGACCGAGCTCAATACCATGATCGACGGGCTCGATGGATTGGTGCCGGGCGCGGTACAATTGGGGCTTTATGCCGAGGTGGCGGACCTGTTGCGGCAGGAGACTTTGTGGTTCCTGCGCAATGCCAATGTGAGCGAGGGACTTGAGGCGCTGGTGGCGCGGCACAAGGCAGGCGTGGCGACGCTGCGCAGCATGCTGACGAGTGCCCTGCCCTCGTCGCTGGGCGAGGCGGTGGCGGCGCGGATTGCAGGTTTGGTGGCGCAAGGTGTGCCGGAGGCGGTGGCGCGGGGCTTGGCGGAATTGCCTGTTCTCTCCTATGCCAGCGATATCGTGCTGGTCAGCGAGCGCTGCGGCGTGTCGGTGGCGGATGGGGCGGCGGCATTCTTTGGGGTGTTCGGGGCGTTCAATCTGTGGCCGGTGATCGAACAGGGCCGCGCCATTGTGCTGGCCGACCGGTTCGACCGCATGGCGCTGGACCGGGCGCTGGCCAATGTGATGCGGGCGCAGCGCGATATCACGGCCGACGTGCTCAAAGTGCCGGGTGGCGCGGTGACGGATCGATTGGCGCGGTGGAACACCGAGGAACGCGCCGGGGTTGCGCGGACGGCGGCGGCGGTGGCGGAGCTGACGCAGGGGACGCTGACGGTGTCGCGGTTGAGCGTGGCGGCAGGCTTGCTGGCGGATTTAGCGCGGGAGGGGTGAGGCAGGCGCTGCATCTAGCCGAAAGTCGGCCTTGCCTCCGGACGGGGCATCATCACACTGGCGACAACTGATTTAGGAATGAGAGCATCATGACCACTTCCCTCGCCCAATGGCTTGCTGCGCAGAATGTGGCGCCGGAGCTCGCCAGTGTTGTCGCATCCATGGCGGCGGCGAGTGCGGAGATTGCGGCGGTGTTGCGGTTGGCGCCGATTGCCGGGCAGACGGGACTGGCGGGGCATACCAATGTGCAGGGGGAGGCGCAGAAGGAGCTCGATGTCGTCAGCAATGACATTGTGCTCAAGCACTTGCGGGCAAATGCCGATGTTTCGATTCTGGTGTCCGAAGAGCTGGATGAAGCCGTTCACATGGAGAATCAGGGCCGCTACATGGTGGCGACGGACCCGCTGGATGGGTCTTCGAATCTGGATGTAAACGTCACTGTGGGCACGATATTTTCGGTGCTGGGGGTCGATCCGGCCAAGCCTGATTTGCTGCAGAAGGGCTCGGCGCAGCTGGCGGCGGGATATGCGGCCTATGGGCCGGCGACGAGCCTGGTGCTGACATTCGGGACGGGGACGAGTGTGTTCACGCTGGATGGCAGCGGGGAGTTTGTGTTGACGCTGGACGGCGTCAAAGTGCCGGTGGCGTCGGGGGAATACGCGATCAATACGGCGCGGGAGCGGTTTTGGGACAAGGCGACGCTGGCCTATGTCACCGAGAACGTGGCCGGGGAAACCGGGGCGGCGGGCAAGCGCTATAATATGCGCTGGGTGGGGTCGATGGTGGCCGATATCCATCGCATCCTGATGCGGGGCGGGATTTTCCTTTATCCGCTCGATAGCGAGACGGTGAGCAAGGGCGGGCGGCTGCGGCTGCTGTATGAGGCCAATCCGATGGCGCTGCTGGTGGAGGCGGCGGGGGGGAAGTCTACCACCGGGCATGAGCGGATTTTGGATGTGCAGCCCACGGGGATTCACCAGCGGGTGCCGGTGATCTTGGGCTCGGCGGAGGAAGTGAGCCGGGTTGAGGCGTTTTACGCGAAAGCGTAGTTGGCCGGCACAATCCTGCGTAATGCCAAGGGGATGGCCTGCAATCGAAATTGCAACGTTCTTATTCCGCCCGTATACAAGCGTCCAATAGCAGCGGCGAGACCGGAGCCAGCATGAGCGACGCGCAATATACCCTTCCCAAGACCAATTCGGGCCCGTGGAATACGCGTCCGTTTCATCGGCAATGGCTGATGCGGCAGGCCAACAATCTGTTCGATTTTTTTGAAGCCGCGTCGCTCAATCCCAAGGGCGGGTTTTTCGAGCTGGATGATGCGGGCAAGCCGCTGGATGCGGCCAATTCCACCCGGCAGATTCACGGCACGACGCGCATGGTGCATTGCGCGGCGATCGGCAGCCTGATCGGGCGGCCAGGGTCGGGGGAAATCCTCGACCATGGCATGCAATATATCTGGAACCAGCATCGCGACACGAGGCGCGGCGGCTATGTGTGGTCGCTGGATAATGACGGGGTCAAGGACGGGTCGAAGCAAGCTTATGGGCACGCCTTTGTGCTGCTGGCGGCATCGAGCGCCAAGCTGGTGGGGCATCCGCTGGCCGACCAGATGCTGGCGGACGTGACCGAGGTGATCAATACGCGCTTCTGGGATGTGAGCCGGGGTGCGGTGAAGGACGAGTATACTTCGGACTGGTCCAAGCTCCTGCCCTATCGCGGACAGAACGCCAATATGCATATGACCGAGGCGCTGATGGCGGCGTTCGAGGCGACGGGTAACAAGGATTATCTGACCAAGGCCGAGGCGATTGCCAAGCTGATCATTGCCGAGCATGCCGCTTCCCTGGGCTATCGGGTGGCCGAGCATTTCGACGAGAACTGGGTGCTCGACAAGAATTACCTGGGCAATGAAATGTTCCGCCCAGCCGGCACGACGCCGGGCCATTGGCTGGAATGGGCGCGGCTCTTGATCCAGCTCTGGGTGCTTGGGGAAAAGCGGCTGCATTGGCTGACCGATGCGGCGCGGCATCTGTTCCGCGCGGCAATCGACCTGGGCTGGGACAAGGTCCATGGCGGGTTCTTCTACACGCTGGACTGGGACAATAAGCCGGTGATGCGCGAGAAGCTGTGGTGGCCCCTGGCCGAGGGGATCGGGGCGGCGTCGTTCCTCACCTCCTATGATCGGGATGACTATTTCCAGATCTGGTATCGCAAGCTGTGGGACTTTGCCGACAACCACATGATCGACCATGCGCGCGGCGGCTGGCTGAGCGAGCTCAAGGAAGATCTGACGCCAACCTCGCGGCTGTTTGTGGGCAAGCCGGATATTTATCACGCGCTGCAGGCGTGTTTGATCCCGCTTTATCCGGCCAATGGGAGCCTGACCAAAGGGATTATCGAGGCGGATCACACGGCCAAGATCGCGCATTGACGCCAACCATCCGCGCCTTCGTGCGTTGCGGTCCTGTAACAGGAGGCGCGGATGGATGAATTGCAGAACAAGGTGGCGCTGGTGACCGGCGCCGGATCGGGCATTGGCAAGGCGGCGGCGCTGACGCTGGGTGCGGCGGGCGCGACGGTAATTGCGCTGAGCCGGACCGGTGACGAGGTGGAGCAAACCGCGGCCGAAGTCACCAAGGCCGGTGGCAAGGCGCAGGCCATCGCCGCCGATGTTTCCGACGACGCGGCGATGCGGCGGGCGATTGGCGAGATCGTCGACAAGCATGGCCGGCTCGATATCGTGGTGGCCAATGCCGGGATCAATGGCGTCTGGGCGCCGATCGAGAGCCTCACGCCGGAGGAATGGGACACCACGATCCGGGTGAACCTAAGGGGCACTTATCTGACGATCCATCATGCGGTGCCGCATCTGGAAGCGGCGGGGGGCGGATCGATCGTGGTGATTTCCTCGATCAATGGGACGCGCAGCTTCGGCACGCCGGGCGCCAGCGCCTATTCGGTGACCAAGGCGGGACAGGTGGCGCTGGTGCAGCAATTGGCGCTGGAACTGGGCAGCCGGCGCATCCGCATCAACGCGATCTGCCCCGGCGCGATCGAAAGCGAGATTTCGGACAATACGGAGAAGCGGGACACTGCACGGATCGAGATTCCGGTGGAGTTCCCTGACGGTGATATTCCGCTGACTGGCGGCGAAAAGGGCAAGGCGCAGGACGTTGCCGATGCGGTGCTGTTTCTAGCCACCGATGCGTCCAAGCATATTACGGGAACACCGATCTGGATCGATGGCGGGCAGAGCCTGTTGCGGTAACCGCTTTCGCGGCTGACTTGCATGGCATGCACGCTGCGCGTACATCAGCGCCATTATAGTGAGATCGCGCTATGCCCGTTACGTCCCGCCTGCCTGCTCATTTGCCGCGCCTGTTGGTGGAGCGCGCTGTTGCCGCTGCGCTGGAGGAAGATCTGGGGCTGGCGGGGGATTTGACCAGCCAGGCGACGCTGGCGCCGGATGCGGTAGCGACGGCGAGCTTGTCGGCACGCGAGGCGGGGGTGATTGCCGGACTTGATCTGGCGGCGGCCGCATTTCGGCTGGTGGGTGATGGGGTGGTGTTCACCCCTGCCCTGTCGGATGGCGACCGGGTGGCTGCGGGTGGTTTGGTGGCGACCGTGAGCGGGCCAGCGCGGCTGGTGATGTCGGCGGAGCGGGTGGCGCTGAACTTCCTTAATCATCTGAGCGGAGTGGCGAGCCTGACGCGGGTTTATGCCGATGCGGTGGCGGGCACGGGTGCGCAGATTTGCGATACGCGCAAGACGACGCCGGGGCTGCGGGCCTTCGAAAAATATGCGGTGCGCTGCGGTGGCGGGGCCAATCATCGCTATAGCCTGGATGACGCGATCCTGATCAAGGACAATCATATCGCCGTCGCGGGCAGCGTGACGGCGGCTTACCAGGCCGCCGAGGCATTTGCCGGGCATCTGGTGGCGATCGAAATCGAAGTGCAGAACCTGGCCGAGCTGGAAGAAGCGCTGGCGGCGGGGGCGCGGATCGTGCTGCTCGACAATATGGACAATGAGCTGTTGCGGCAGGCGGTGGCGCTGAATAAAGGCCGGGCAAAGCTGGAAGCCTCGGGCGGGGTGAAGCTGGACCGGGTGCGCTCGATTGCCGAAACGGGGATCGATTTCATTTCGACCAGCCAGATCACCATGGCGGCGGTGCCGCTTGATCTGGGGCTCGATGTCGAGATCGGGGCGGCGCGATGAGCGTGGTGACGGCGGTGGATCAATCGCTCACGGACCTGTCGCTGCAGGCGGCCATTGCGGCGGCGAAGCTGATTTTGGACGTCTATAGCCGGCCGATTGCGGCGGTGACCAAGTCGGATGGTTCGCCAGTGACGGAGGCAGATGCTGCGGCAGAGGCGGTGATCCTTGATTATCTGCGGCCCACCGGCATTCCCGTGCTGGGGGAAGAAAGCGTGGCGGCGGGGATCATTCCCGTGCTGGGCGAGCGTTATTTCGTGGTCGATCCGCTGGATGGGACCAAGGAATTCATCAAGCGCAATGGCGAGTTCACGGTGAATATCGCGCTGGTGGAACATGGTGTGCCGGTGATGGGCGTGGTGCTGGCGCCGGTCAGCGGGGAAACCTTTATCGGGGATGCGAGCGGGGCCTATGCCTGCGATACCTCGAGCGGCATTGCGGTGGGCAAGCGGGTGATTTCGGTGGCAACGGCGGCGCCTATGCGGGTGGTGGCGAGCCGCTCGCACGGGCATGCGGCGCTGGCGAGCCTGTGCGAGACCTTTGCGGTGGAGAGCGACGTGTCGGTCGGCTCGTCGCTCAAATTTTGCTTGTTGGCGCGAGGCGATGCGCAGCTTTATCCGCGATTCACGCCGACTTGCGAATGGGACACGGCGGCGGGACAGGCCGTGCTCGAGGCGGCAGGCGGCGCAGTGGTGACGCTCGACGGCGAGCGCATGCGCTATGGCAAGCACGATATCGGGTTTTTGAATCCGTATTTCGTGGCAGCGTCGAGCCTTGACCTGGCGCGGCGGGCGGCAGCGGAGATGAGCTCGATCCTGGGGTAGGAATCAGGGCATCGGAGTACCCCCTCCTAGCCTCTCCCTGACAGGGGGAGGGATGGGGCGGGGCTTGCCGGCTTTGGTATTGTGCGGGCTAATTGTCGCAAGGCTGGTGGCCGGCGCGGTTACTCGCTCTGGAACTAAGTTATTGTTCCGGCAAGCATAGTCACAAGTATTGAATCTGCCCGATTGCCGTGGTCATTGGCAGGGCCTTAACTGTTCGGCGCGACTTCCACGTTCGCAATGCTTGCGCAATCTTCAGCAGACATATATAGCCCCGGCATATATCGATCCGGCATATGCGCCGGCGGAGCTGCAGCTACATGAACGTCAGAACCCTATGCCTTTCCATCCTCTACAACGGGGACGCGACCGGTTACGAGATCAGGCGGCAGTGCACGGACGGCGAATGCGCCTATTTCGTGGAGGCCAGCTTCGGTTCGATCTATCCGGCGCTCGCCAAGCTTGAGGATGATGGGCTGGTGACCAGCCGCAGCGAGACTCAGGACGGCAAGCCGACAAAAAAAATCTACTCCATTACCGAGGCCGGACGGCTCGCTTTTGTACATCATTTAAGCGAACCGCTGGCACCAAACATGTTCCGCAGCCCGTTTTTGCTGTTCGCGCGTTACGCACATCTTTTGCCACAAGAGCTGGTGGAAGAACGCGTTACCGATTTTCTCAACGAGTTCACCAACAAGCGGGAGATGCTTGACGGGTTTCTCGGAGAGCATGGCACCAATGCTGCCGAGACATGGGTAATCAATTATGGGCGTGCCATGATGGAGGTTGCAGAGAACCACCTGCGCTCCCATATGCACGAACTGATCACAATGGCGCGAGCCGAGCCGAAAAAAGAAGCGGCTGAATAGAGGGGCGAATACTCATGCGTGCATTGCTTTCTTACGGTCTTGCCTTGCTCATCCTGGTTGGCGCCGGGTTGTGGCTGGCGACTGGCACTCTGGTGATGGGCGGGAACGGGCCGGGCAAGGGCGAGCGTTCCATCGTTTCAGTGGTCGAAGGGCAGGAGCATGGCCCCATCGCCACGACACTGGCCGATGCCGGCGTGCTGGCGCATCACGAACCATCGACGACGGTCGACCCGGCCCTGACCATCGCCCAGCGCAATGAAGCCGAAATGGGTACGGCCACGCAGCTGCAGTCGGTTCGCACCACCACCTATGTGGCCAAGCCGATGTCGATCGAAGTGCCGCTGCGCGGCCGCACCGCCGCCAAGGCGAGCGTTTCCGCTGTGGCCGAAACGGCCGGCATCGTGGACGAGGTCAACATCGTCAAGGGGCAGAATGTCAAAGTGGGCGACCTGCTCTGCACGCTGGACCAGGGCACTCGCGCCGCTGCGGTGGCACAGGCGGAAGCCGGACTGGAGCAGGCCAATGCAGGGTTGAACCAGGCCCAGCTCGACTATGACACCAATGAAAGCCTGCGCAATCGCGGGCTGGCTGCCGCCAATACGGCGCGGGCCGTGGAAGTGGCCCTGTCTTCGGCCAAGGCCAATGTGAGTTCGGCCCAGGCCGCGCTCGACAATGCCAATGCCGAACTGGACCGCACGCGGATCCTCGCCAAGGTGAACGGCGTGGTGCAGGACCCCATCGTTTCGGAAGGCGCCATGCTGGCCATGGGCTCGCCCTGCGCCACCATCGTGCAGCTCGACCCGATGCGCTTCCTGGGCCAGGTTCCCGAAGCCCGCATCGCGCTGGCCAAGACGGACCTGACGGCCTCGATCCGCACAGTTACCGGCCAGACCGCCGACGGCAAGGTGACCTATATCGCTTCGACCGCTGACAGCGCGACCCGCTCGTTCCCGGTGGAAATCGAATTTGCCAATCCCGATGGCGCGATCCGTGACGGCGTCACCGCCCAGGCCACCGTCAATATGGGGTCGGCTCCGGCACAGCTACTGCCACAATCTGTCCTAACGCTCAGCGATGATGGCGTTCTGGGAGTGCGGACCGTGGAAGATGAAAAAGTGAAGTTCTACCCGGTGCAGATCGTCAGCGACACGCGTGACGGCATCTGGGTGATGGGGCTGCCCGCGTCGGTCGACGTGATCACCGTGGGCCAGGAATATGTGACTGAGGGCCAGACCGTGGCCGCTACCAACGTTGCAGCCGGAGGGGCCGCTTCATGATCAACTTCCTCGAACGCATTCTGCGAATGCCGCGCGTGGTGCTCACCGTCATGGTGCTGCTCCTCGGCGCGGGGCTGATGGCCTATGTCACCCTCCCCAAGGAGAGTTTCCCGGCCATCGACATCCCCTATTTCTACGTTTCGGTAACCCAGACCGGCGTGTCGCCGCGCGACGCCGAGCAATTGCTCGTCAAGCCGATCGAGGACCGGATCAAGGATATCGACGACCTTGAGAACTATACCTCGACCGCGACCACCGGGCATGCCTCGGTATTCCTCGAATTCAACGTCAATGCCGACAAGGACACCGCGCTGAACGATATCCGCGCGGCGCTCGAGGGTGTATCCGCCGACCTGCCGACCGAGGCCAAGGAACCGGTCGTCAGCGAAATCTCGTTTACCGACACTCCGGTCATCTATGTCGCGGTTTATGGCAATGTGCCCGAACGCGAATTGGTGCAGCGCGCCAAGGACCTGCAGGACGAGCTGGAGGGTATTCCCGACGCCCAGACCGTGACCATCTCGGGCCAGCGCGACGAGATGATGGAAGTCACCATCGACCAAAATCGTCTCGAAGCCTATGACCTGACCGCCACGCAACTGCTCGACGCACTGGCCAAGAACAATATGGTGGTCCCTGGCGGCACGCTCGACACGGGCCGCGGCTCGTTCAACGTGGAAGTGCCGGGCCTGATCAAGAATGTCGAGGACGTCTATACCCTGCCCCTCAAGGCTTCGGGCGACACTGTCGTGACGTTCGGCGACGTGGCGACCATTACCCGCACCTTTGAGGACGCCACCCAATATGCCCATGTGAACGGCCAGACGGCTATCACGCTGGGCGTCTCCAAGAAGCTGGGTACCAACGTCATCAATGTGTCCGACGAAGTGCGGCGCGTGACGGCGGAGTTCACCAAGGACTGGCCGCAGGGCGTGCAGACCTCGTTCCTGATCGACCAGGCCGACTCCACCAAGAACCTGTTCCGCTCGCTGGAAGCAGCGGTGCTGACTGCCGTGGCGCTGGTGCTGATCACCTGCGTCGCCACCCTTGGCGTGCGCCCGGCCATCATGATCGGCATGTCGATCCCGATCTCGTTCATGATGGCGTTCCTCGTGGTGCAAATGCTGGGCATGACCATCAACATGATGATCATGTTCGGATTGGTGCTCGCGGTGGGCGTGCTGGTGGACGACCCTATCGTGGTGGTCGAATATGCCGAGCGAAAGCTGCAGGAGGGCGTTTCCAAGCGGGAAGCGTTCATCCTGGCGGCCAAGAAGATGTTCGTGCCGGTGGTTTCGGCCACCTTCACCACGCTGGGTGCCTTCGTGCCCCTGTTGTTCTGGCCGGGCATTATCGGCAAGTTCATGAGCTATCTGCCGATCATCGTGATCGTGGTGATGGTGGCTTCGCTGGTCTCCGCACTGATCTTCATGCCGATCATCGGCGCCTTTATCGCATCGAGCCATATCGACGAGAAGCACAAGGAAGCCGCCGACGTTGTGATGTATGCCGACAAATTCGACCCCAAAAAGGTCGGCGGCATTACCGGCTATTATGTGCGGGCGATGGAGCACCTGCTGCATCAACCGATCCTGACGCTGGGTATCGGCTTCGCGCTGGTGGCGGCGATGTTCGTCGCCTACATGTCGAACCCGACCGGCACCGAGGCGTTCCCGGCTTCAGAGCCCGAATTCGGCACGGTCAACGTGATCACGCGCGGCAATTACTCGCCGGCCGAAATCCGCGACCTGCTGATGGAGGTGGAAACCGAAATCCTGCAGGTGCAGGGTATCCAGGACGTGGTGATGCGCTTCGTCAATACCGGTAGCGGCGGCGATGGCATGAGTGCGTCGGCACCGCCCGACACGGTTGGCGCGTTCGACCTGCAGCTGATCAACTACAATGAACGCATCAAGGCCGAGGAAATCTTCCAGGCCATCCGCGAGCGCGTGGCCCATATTTCCGGCCTCGAAGTGCAGATCGCGGCGCAGGAAAACGGCCCGCCGGCCGGCAAGGCCATCAACCTCCGGGTGGAAGGCACTGTCTATGCCGATATCGCCCCAACCGTGGCCAAGCTGCGTGACTATATCGAGCACGATCTGGGCGGCGCCATCGACGTGGAAGACGGCCGCCCTGCCCCCGGTATCGACTGGCAGGTCACGATCGATCGCGTCGAAGCAGCCAAGTATGGTATCGGCGTGCGCGAGCTGAGCCCCTATGTGCAGCTCGTGACCTCCGGCGTGACGCTGGGCACCTACCGCCCGGATGACGGCTCGAGCACTGACGAACTCGACATCAAGGTCCGCCTGCCGGAAAGCGAGCGCACTTTCGATGCCCTTGACTCGCTGCGCATCGTGACATCACAGGGTCTGGTGCCGGTCTCCAACTTCATCGAGCGCACAGCAGTGCCAAAAGTGGCGAATATTTCGCGCCGCAACGGGCTCTATTCGATGAATGTGGCGGCCAATCTGGAGCCGGGCCTCGACACCGCGGCCAAGGTGGCCGAGGTGCAGCAGTGGCAGGCAACGCAGGACTTCCCCTCGAGCGTCAAGATCGTCTATGGCGGTGCGGCGGAGCAGGTTGACGACACCAACGCGTTCATCATCACCGCGTTCGGCGCCGCCATGTTCCTGATCTTCTTCATCCTGCTGCTGGAATATAACAGCTTCTGGCAGGTGCTGGTGACGCTGACCACTGTGATCATGTCGCTGGGCGGGGTGTTGCTCGGCATGCTGGTCACCGGGATGAGCTTCTCGGCGATCATGACGGGCCTGGGCATCGTGGCACTGGCGGGTATCGTGGTGAAGAACGGCATCGTGCTGATCGACACCTATAACCACTATAACCGCGACGAAAAGGTGGAGCCGATCAAGGCCATGCTGCTGACCATCAGCCAGCGTGTCCGGCCGGTGCTGCTGACCGCCACCGTGACGGCGCTGGGCGTTATCCCGATGGCGCTCAATGTGGAGTTCGACTTCATCCGCCGCGAAATCGTGGTGGGCGGCCTGGCTGGTTCGTGGTTCATCCACCTGTCGGCGGCCTTGGTGTCGGGCCTCTTCGTCTCCACCGCCCTGACCCTGGTCATGGTGCCGGTGATGGTGGTAGCCCCGCATGTGATGAAGGGCCAGATCGGCTGGGTCATCCGCCAATTTGGCAAGATGATCAACTCGGCGCGCAATGGCGGCAAGCAGACCGCGGTGCCGGCCGGGTTCGATGGCATGGCCGTCGAAATCCCCGCCGATGCCGATGGCGCCAAGCGCTACATCGTCAGCAAGGAAGAAGGGCTGGTCGAGAAGGACAAGAACGGCGTGACCATCGTCAGCCGGCCCGAAGCGGCGGAGTGATGTCCGTTAGGGAATGAGTTGGAAAGGCCCGCAGTGATGCGGGCCTTTTTTGTTTTAAGGCGGTTGTCGTTAGCGGGCGTCGCAGCCATGCGACGGATATTTTCCCACACGCGGCCCATCATTTCACTCTCGAACAGGCGCAGAGCACGTTGCACCTCGAAGGGTCGCGTTCTATGGCCCAGAGCGGAGAGACGTGAGACAAGTTGCTCAGGGTCTCCCTCAACATCCAAGAACGCCGGAGGATCAGGGGGCACGGCCTTCAGGCTGGCGTAGGTTCGGTAGCCGAAATAGGCCGCAAGCGCCTCGTCGGCGTGCGACGATCCCACCTTGGGCAAGATGGTTCTCAACGCAGTCTTAAGCAATGCGAAGTTGTCGCGATCAATTCTGGAGGACATGGCACGATCCGCTCGTGTGGCCGACGTCCGCCGATTACGCGCCAACCGTGAACGGGTCGCGAAATGAGAGCATTTGCCCATTAAACCCGGCGGCAGTTTGGGAAGGGCGTCCTATCTGAACAGTACATCACGTACCTAGACTTGGGAACACGGTGAAAGCATTCAGCCGCCAGATGTCGCCTTCGAACTGGATGTTGGTCGTCGCCGCGTTCAGTGGCGCCACGGCCTTTTGCCAGAATGCGAGGGCGGCGGTGTTGGCGAGGGGGGTGGCGATGTGCCAGTTGCCGGGGTGGCGGGCGAGGATCGCGGCGAGGGCGGCGCGGCCGGTGCCCCTGTCCCGATAGGCTTTGAGGATGAAGAACTCGGCCATGAAGAAGCATGGTTGCGGCCGGTCAGGGGGCATTCGTCGATGACCAGAGCGAAGCCGGCGATCTCGTTGCCTGCCATGATTCGATAGGGGAAGCGCCAGAAGCGGTCGAGGAAATCGTAGGCGAAGCGACCATCTGGCTCGACCGGGAACGGCATGAACTCGGTCATGTCGTGGAGATAGAGCTGGATCAGATTGGCCACGAGCGGCTTTTAGTCCGGCGTGGCGGGGATGACCGATATATCCTGCATGGATGGACTATGGCCGCCGCGTTGCCTGGCGACAAGTGTCGCTACAGCCCTGGCGCAGCAAACAGAGATTCCAGCTTTCGCGGGAATGACATTGTGGGTGGGCGACGGACGCGCCACGACCTTGTCCTTCGACAAGCTCAGGATGAGGTCTACTGATTGGCTCCAAGCTTAAGAGTAGACCTCATGGTGAGCTTGTCAAACCATGAGGCCGTGTCCGCCCCTACTCCGCTGCTGGTAGGCCGCGTTTGACGAAGCCGTCGGGATCGTTGGCGGTGCGGAGGAGTTGTTCTTCGGCTTCGGTGGCTTCGCGCTGGCGATCCCACATCTGGGCGTAGAGTCCAGCTTTTTGCAGCAGGGCGACGTGGTTGCCGCGCTCGGCCACGACGCCGTCGCGCAGGACGAGGATTTCGTCGGCGTTGACGACCGTGGAGAGGCGGTGGGCGATGACGACCGTGGTGCGGTTTTTCGAGACCACATCGAGGGCGGACTGGATATCGCGCTCGGTCTTGGTGTCGAGGGCCGAAGTGGCCTCGTCGAGAATGAGGAGCGAGGGCGCCTTGAGGATGGTGCGGGCGATGGCGACACGCTGCTTTTCGCCGCCGGAGAGTTTTAGGCCGCGCTCGCCGACCGGGGTGTCATAACCCTTTGGCAAGGTCTCGATGAAGGGGCCGACCTGGGCCATGGCGGCGGCCGCGCGGACTTCTTCTTCGGACGCATCGGGGCGCCCGTAGCGGATATTGTAGCCGATCGTGTCGTTGAACAGCACGGTATCCTGGGGAACCATGCCAATGGCCGAGCGCAGGCTTTCCTGGGTGATGTCGCGCAGATCCTGGCCATCGATGGTGATGGCGCCGCCGGTGACGTCATAGAAGCGGTAGAGCAGCCGGGAAATGGTGGATTTGCCAGCGCCGGTGGGGCCGACAATGGCGACGGTCTTGCCGGCGGGGACTTCGAAGCTGACGCCTTTAAGGATGGGGCGATCGGGATCGTAGTGGAAGGTCACGTCGTCGAAGCGGATCACCGGGCCGGAAATGACCAATGGCTTGGCGTCGGGCTTGTCCACGATTTCGGGGGCCTGATCGAGCAGCTTGAACATTTCCTCGATATCGGTGAGGCCCTGGCGCAGCTCGCGATAAACGAAACCGATGAAGTTCAGCGGGCGATAGACCTGCATGAGGAAGGTGTTGAGCAGGACGAAATCGCCCAGGGTCAGCGTCCGGTTCATGACGCCATTGATGGCCATGACCGAGATGATGAGGAAGCCGGCGTAGAAAATCAGCGCCTGGCCGAAATTGAGAAAGCCCAGCGAGGTCCAGATACGGATGGCGGAGCGCTCATAGCCGGCCATGGAGGCGTCATAGCGTTCGGCCTCCATCTTCTCGTTGGCGAAATATTTCACCGTCTCGAAATTGAGCAGGGAATCGATGGCCTTGCCATTGGCATCGGTGTCCGAATTGTTCATGTCGCGGCGGATGGAAATCCGCCAATTCGAGGCCTTGATGGTGAAATAGAGATAGCCCCAGATCATCACCACCAGCACGCCAAGATAGCTGAAGCCAAACATCCAGACGAAGATCACGGCCGTGATGATGAATTCGACCAGGGTGGGCGCGATATTGAGCATAGTGAAACGCACAATGGTTTCAATGCCCTTGGTGCCGCGCTCGATGACGCGGCTCAGCCCGCCGGTGCGGCGCGCCAGATGGAAGCGCAGCGACATGGCATGAAGATGGTGGAAGGTGCGCAGAGCGAGCTTGCGTACGGCATTCTGGCCGACGCTGGCAAACAATACGTCGCGCAATTGCTGGAAGCCGGCGTCGAAGATGTTGCCCAGCACATAGGCGATGACCAGGACGATGGGGATAGCGAGGCCCAGCACGATGCCGCTATCGGGCGCGGTGCCATCGAGGCTATCGATGATGCCCTTATAGGCGAAGGGAATGAAGGTGGTAGCGACCTTGCTGAGCAGCAGCGCGCCAATGGCCAGCACGACGCGCAGGCGCAGATCGGGGCGGTCTTCGGGCCACATATAGGACCACAGGTTCTTGACCGTGGAAAATACCGAGCCTTCGTCCGCGCTAACGGACGGCTTCTTGTTCGTGCTGTCTATAGTCATCAGGCCGGCTCTGCTTCCAGTTTGGGGCTGGCGGGGGTGAGGCCGGCGAGCATGCCGGAATAGGCGGCACCCAGTTCGGCCAGACGATCATGCTGGACAATGTAGCAATTGCGCGTGCCACGCGGCTGGCGCGTGATCAGCCCGGCATCGAGCAGCACCTTGATGTGCTGGGATACGGTGGACTGGGCCAGCGGCAGGGATTCGGTCACGTCGGCGCAGCAGCACTGCCCCTGCTGCTGCGTCGCCAGGATGCGCAGGATATTGAGGCGCACCGGATGGCCCAGTGCCCGCAGGAGAGTGGCAATATCGTCGTCGCGCATCCGAGCTCGGCTTTTTTGATCGTTGATTTACGATAGAAGATGGGGTTCGCGGGCGCAAGTTCAATGACCCGCTTTTCAGCGGGCCATTGCGTTTGCTTAGTTCGCCTCGCTTGGCAGATCGAAAACCTGGCCGGGATAGATGCGATCCGGGTCGCGGATCTGGCCATTATTGGCTTCGTAGATGGTGGTGTATTTGATGCCGGCGCCATAGACGCGACGGGCGATGGTCCAGAGGTTGTCGCCAGTGCGGATGATGGCCTTGCCGGAGGCGAAGCGTGCGGCTTCGGGGTCACCGATAGCGGTTGCCACCATGGTGGGGACGCTGGTTTCGTCGCTCGCCGTTGGCGGCGAGGAAGTAGCGGGCTCGGTTGGCGATGCGGCGGGCTGGGCCGGGCTAGGCTCGGTGGACGCCGCCGGGGCGGACTGGCTGGTGGCTGGCGATTGCGTTGGTTCGCCTGGGGCCGCTGCTGGTTGAGCCAGTGCGCTGGCTTCAGCGGCCGGAGCTGGCGCAGCGGTTTTGGGCTGGTCGGCCTGCGCCACGGCAACTGGAGGTTCAACCTTGGGCAGGTCGACGACGAAATCGACTTCGGCGCGCGAGGCGACCTGGGCAGAGCCCGGTTGCAGCATATCGACACGGATGCGTTGGCTGGGCTTGGTCAGCACATTGCCGGCTTCGACCAGCCAGCGGCCGTCGGAGACCGTGGCGTCGGCAATGAAGGTGTCATCGACATAAAGACGCATGGTGGCGCCTTCCGGTCCGCCGCCGGCGAAGAAGGTGCGGTCGCCCTCGATTTCGATGGCATCGATGGTCGGCGGGACGATTGTGGCGGCCTCCGAGGCTGCCGGGGGTGTCGTGGGCGCAGGCGTGGCAGCGGCGACGGCTGTTTCAGCGTTTGCGGCTGGCGCTTCGGGCGTTGGCGCGGTGGCCTGTTGCGCCGTGGTAGCCGGCTCAGCCGTGGGTTCTGCTGTTGGCTGTGACGTTGCAGGTGGCGTGGTTGCTCCGGGAGCCGGTGTGGGCTGGGTTGGAGCTGGTTCCGCGGCTGGCTGCTCGGTTGGGGCGGGCGCGGTAGCGTCTGGTTGGGCCGGGGCCGGCGCGGGGGTGGCTGTAGCAACGTCGGTGCTTTGGCCGGCCGGCGGGGTTGTCAGGCCCTGCAACACTTCGCTGGCGGCGCCGGGGGTGCTGGCGACGACGAGAGGCTCGCTGGATTTGTCCGGGTTGATGACGACGACGAAGGCTTCGGCCGACTGGCCGGGCTTGCCGGCTTCGCCAAGGGTGATCTCGGTGCCGCCGGGCGGAATAGGCGCATCGGGCACCAGGACCCAATCGCCACTGGGCTCTACCGTGGTTTGGCCCAGCAGATCGCCATTGGAGAAGACCTGGACTTCGCTGCCGGGCGTGCCGCTGCCGGCAATGACGACGGAGCCATCGGGCTCGGCGCGAAGCAGGCCGAAGGTTGCGGAGATGAGATCGCCGGGTGCTTCGGGGGCCGCTGGCGGGGTCACTTCGGGTTGGGGCGAGGTGGCGGGGGCCTCCGGCGCGGGCGTGGCGGCGGTTGGTTCCGGCGCTGTTTGCTCGGGGGTGGCAAGGGCCGTGCTCTGGCTGGGCAGAATGCCGGCATCGGTCATCTTGCCGCGCAGGCATTGGCCCATATTGCCTTCACCGTTAAAGCAACTGACCACGGAGGGGCCGGCCAACACGCCGATGACAACCACAAGGGTAACCGCCGCTGCACCAAGGGTGAGAGCCAAGGGTTGGTTCGGTGTGGGATCGGCCAGTTTTTCCTCCGGGACGAAATAGGCGGCGCGTTGCGCCACCAGGTTATGCCACCTTTTCTGTTGTCCCCTGCGCCGCTTCAGTCTTCAACAGCTTATATGTGATGGATTCATATAGAGCTTCAAAGGATGCATCAATGATGTTGGGGGAAACCCCGATGGTATACCAGCGCTCGCCGGTGCCGTCGCGGCTTTCGACCAGTACACGGGTGACCGCGCCCGTGCCGCCGTCCAGAATACGAACCTTGAAGTCGACCAGTTCCAAATCCTCGATGCGGGACGAATATTTGCCGAGGTCCTTGCGCATGGCCAGATCGAGCGCGTTGACCGGGCCATTGCCTTCGGCCACCGACATCAGCAATTCACCGGCGACGCGGATCTTGACCACGGCTTCGGTGACGGTGATCTCTTCGCCCTGGGCATTGTGGCGGCGTTCGACGCTGGCGCGGTAGTTTTCGACGGTGAAATAGCTGGGCAATGTGCCGAGCACTTCGTGGGCGAGAACGGCGAAAGAGGCGTCGGCGCCATCGTAGGAATAGCCGCGCGCTTCGCGCTCCTTGACGGTGGCGAGCAGCTTTTCGAGGCGCGGATCGTCCTTGGCGAGGACGATATCGTGGCGGGCCAAGGCGGTCAGCAAGTTGGATTTGCCGGCCTGCTGGCTGACCATGATGGCGCGTTCATTGCCCACGCTTTCGGGCGGCACATGCTCGTAGCTGGAAAAATCCTTAAGCAGGGCGGAGGCGTGGATGCCGGCCTTGGTGGCGAAGGCGGAGGCGCCGACATAGGGCGCCTGGCGCTGGGGCGCGCGGTTGAGCCGGTCGTCGAAAGCCCGGGAAATCTGGGTCAGCCGTTCGAGACGGGCCGCATCGATATTGGTTTCGAAACGGTCGGCGAACAGAGGCTTGAGCACCAGGGTGGGGATGATGGTGATGAGATTTGCATTACCGCAGCGCTCGCCGATGCCGTTGAGCGTGCCCTGGATTTGGCGCGCGCCGGCCTCGATGGCCGCCAGCGTGTTGGCGACGGCCTGGCCGGTATCGTCATGGGCGTGGATGCCCAGGTGATCACCGGGGGCGACGGCCAGCACCTTGCCGACAATGTCGCGAACTTCTGACGGCATGGTGCCGCCATTGGTGTCGCAGAGCACGACCCAGCGCGCGCCGGCATCCAGCGCCGTCTTGACGCAGGACAGGGCGTAATCGGGATTGCTCTTGAAGCCGTCGAAGAAATGCTCGCAATCGATCAGGGCTTCCTTGCCCGCCGCGACGGCAGCAGCGACGGTGTCGCGCAGATTTTCGAGGTTGTCGCCGAGGCTGATTTCGAGCGCGGTCTTGACCTGGTGATCCCAGGTTTTGGCAACAAAGCAGGTGGCATCGGCGCGCGAATTGAGCAGCGCCTGAATGCCCGGATCGTTGGCAGCAGAGCGCCCTGCCCGCTTGGTCATGCCGAAAGCGGTGAACTTGGCGCGCTTGGTGCGCTTGTGCTCGAAGAACTCGGTATCGACCGGATTGGCGCCGGGATAGCCGCCCTCAATATAGTCGACACCCAATTGCTCGAGCAGGCCGGCAATGGAAATCTTGTCCTCGAGCGAGAACTCGATTCCGGCCGTCTGGGCGCCGTCGCGCAAGGTGGTGTCGAAGATATAGAGGCGTTCTTTGGGCATTTTAGTACTCAACTAGGGTCCGGCCAGACTAGGGTGTCGTGGTCCGGGTGTTGGTGATTGGTTGACGCGATGAAGGCGGCTTTGTCGGGGTGGCGCTGCTCGATCGAGGGATGATCGGGCAATTGACCCAGCGCATTCACATAGCTCAGGCGGCTATCGACGCCGTGCTGATCCTCGGGCGGGAATGCCTCGGGATCATCGAGTGAGCCGATCGACACGGACATCCACTCCCCACCGACATAGGCAAAGGTCAGGGGCGTGCCGCATCTGGCGCAAAAACCGCGCTCGGCCTGGTCGGAGGAAGCGAATTTGCTGATCTCGCCACGAGTAACCCTAAACGTGACGGTAGGACCGCCAACCAGGGGCGCGTAGAAGCCGCCAAAGGCTTTTTGGCACATACGGCAATGGCAGATATGAGCGCCACGGGGTTTTTCGCTGAAGCTATAGCGCACGGCGCCGCATTGGCAGCCACCGGTGAGGACGGGCGTGTTCATGGCCAGCGCCCGGTGTCGTGGTCGGGATGCTGGTGATTGGTCTCGCGAATGGGGCCGACTTCGTCGGGCATATTGGCTTCGGTGGTGCCCACTTCCTCGATGGCAGGCAAGTGCAGCAGAGAGGGATGTCGGCCTTCGATGCCGAACTGGTAGAGTATGGGGATGTTGTGGGGGTCGTCGAAAGCGCCGATGGACATGGAGAGATGTTCACCGCCGATGGCCCGATAATAGAGCGGGGTACCGCAATCGCGGCAATAGCCGCGCGCGGCCAGGTCCGAGCTCATGAATTCGGCGGGCTCGCCGCGGGTCCAGGTGAGGTGATGGTGGCGCACGCCGACCAGGGCGGCAAAGAGATTGCCCATGGCTTTCTGGCACATGCGGCAATAGCAGACATGGGGATTATCGCGCAGTTCGGCGGCGTGGAAGCGGATGGCGCCGCATTGGCAGCCGCCGCTACGGGCGAGATAGCGATAGGCCTCGGTCATGGTTCATCCCTCTGCGCTGGCCAATCGGCCGTGTCGTGATCGGGGTGCTGATTGGAATGGATGCCGGCCAGGAAATCGCGCCACTCGTCGCTTTGATGGGTGGAGACCGGCAGGCTGGTGAGGCCGTCGAAGAAGGGCAGTTTATCGGCCAGGTTCACCTGAATTTGCGGGGCGGCGACGCTGGGGTCATCGAATGCGCCGATGGCGAGTTCGAGGCCGAAGCGGGTCTCATAGCCCAGCGGGGTGCCGCAATCGCCACAAAAGGCGCGGCGAGCGGCATTGGAGCTCTGGAACCACTTGGGCTCGCCCCGGGTCCAGACGGCATTATGTGCGGTGACCAGCGGGCCGAAAAAGCTGCCAAAGGCCTTCTGGCACATGCGGCAATGGCAGATGGAGGGGCGCCCCAACCGGGTCACGCTGAAGCGCACGGCGCCACACTGGCAGCCGCCGGTATGGGCCTCCGATTTTCCGGGGGCCTTCACCTCTTGCTCTCCCATTTGGTTTTGCGCTCGCCGGTCTCGGGGTCTTTGTAGTCCATCAGGGAGATGCCCTGTTCGGACAGTTCGTTGCGGATGGTGTCGGCTTTGGCGAAGTCGCGGGCGTTGAGGGCGGCGAGGCGGTTTTCTATGGCGGCGGCGATGTGGGGCGGTTCTTCCCAGCCGTCATCGGAGGTCAGCAGGCTATCGAGGCTGAAGCCGAGGAAGCTCAGGGTGGCGGCGAGGCAATGGCTGGCGCGGGCATCGCCGCGATTGGCCTTTTTGGCGATGGCGTCGAGCACCACGCTGGCGCGGTGGAAATTGAGATCGTCGGCCAGTTCGGCAATTACCGAGGCGTCCGGTGCATCGTCATTGGCCAATTCGGCGCCGCGGGCGGCGCGTTGCCAGTCGCGGAGTTTGGTTTCAGCCTCTTCGAGCCGCTTGACCGAAAAATCGATGGGCTCGCGATAATGGGTCATCAGCATGGCCAGGCGCAGCACGTCGCCATGCCAGGCGTGACCGCCCATGGCGCCGGTTTCGAGCAGGTCGTTGATGGTGACGAAATTGCCCAGGCTCTTGGACATTTTCTGTCCTTCCACCTGGAGAAAGCCATTATGCATCCAGACGCGGGCCATTTCGTGCGTACCATGGGCGCAGCGGGACTGGGCGATTTCGTTTTCATGGTGCGGGAAGATCAGGTCGAGCCCGCCGCCGTGAATGTCGAAGACTTCACCGAGATAGGCCGCGCTCATGGCGGAGCATTCGATATGCCAGCCGGGGCGCCCCCTGCCCCATGGGCTTTCCCAGCCGGGCTCTTCGGCGCTGGATTGTTTCCAGAGCACGAAATCGGCGGGGTTTTTCTTGTGGGCGTCGACGGCGATACGGGCGCCGGCGAGATTGTCTTCGAGATTGCGGCCGGACAATTGGCCATAATCGGGCATGGATTTAACGTCGAACAGCACTTCGCCATTGGCCTCGTACGCGTGGCCATTGGCGATGAGGCGCTGGATCAGAGAGACCATGTCGGGCTTGCCATCGGGCCGGGGCAGCACGAAATCGGTGGCGCGGGGCTGATAGGTGGGCTCGAGCGTGCCGAGCGCTCTGACGTCGGCAGCATATTGCTGGCCGGTTTTTTCGGTGACGCGACGGATCGCTTCGTTGAGCGGCAGAGCGGGGAAATCGCGGGCGGCGCGAGCGTTGATCTTGTCGTCCACGTCCGTGATGTTGCGAACATAGGTGACGTGATCGGCGCCATAGGTGTGGCGCAACAGCCGGAACAGCAGATCGAACACGATGACCGGCCGCGCATTGCCGATATGGGCGAAGTCATAGACCGTGGGGCCGCAGACATACATGCGCACATTTTCCGCATCCAGGGGAACGAAGGGCTCCTTGGTGCGGGTCAGCGTATTGTAAAGGGTAAGCGGAGTTCCCGAGGTCATCAAAAGGCTTCCTGGCCATGCGGAGTTGCGCTGGCTGACGGCTCTTCGGGTATCAGAAAATCAGGATGAAGAAGACCGCGCCGCCAACGAGTGGTTAGCAGGTAATAATGCAGACGTTAATCTGGATAGCATTGGTCTTCATGGGTGCGACTTTGGCTGTAGTGGTGGCGGCGGTCAAGGGGGAAAGACGATGAAGCTCTAGAGCAGCACAACGGTTTGCACGATATCGCCGAACACGGATTGGCCGTCGCTGCCGATGGCGCCGATGCGGATGGTGTCGTCGAGTTGCAGGAATGGGGTGCGGGCGCGGCCGTATTTTAGCTTTTCGACATTGCGAGCTTCGACAATGCAGGCAAAGCCGATGCCATTGGGCTTGATGGGTAGGCTTTCCTCATGATGCACGGAAATGGTGCCGCCGCCGATAATGGTGCCGGCGGCTAGGGCGCGGGTGCGGGCGGCTTCGACGATGAGGGTGGCGAAGTCGAAATACATGTCCGAGCCGGCATTGGGCTGGCCATAAAGCACGCCATTGACCTCGCAACGGACCGGGAGATGCAGGCGATTGTCGCGCCATGTGACGCCGAGGGCGGCGGGGGTGGTGACTATGGGGGCAAAGGACGTGGCGGGCTTGGCGTGGAAAAAGCCGAAGCCGTTTTGCAGGTCATTGGCGACGAGGCGCCGCATCGAGATGTCGTTGCAGATGGTGACGAGGCGGATGGCTGCGGCGGCTTGTTCCAGTGTGGCGCGCATGGGCACGGCGCCGATGATGACGGCGACTTCAGCTTCGAAATCGAGCGCCAGATCGGGTTCGGGCGTGATGATCGGGGCGGTGGGAGCCGAGAGCGAGTCGGAGGCGCCCTGATAGAGCACGGGGCGATTGGCCAGGTCGGCGTCGCGGGTGCCCTTGAGGGCGCGGACGCGTTCGGCGTGGTTGAGATAGGCGGCGCCGTCGATCCATTGATAGGCTCGTGGCAAGGGGGCCAGGGCGCGATTGGCATCGAAGGGTTGGCCGGAAATCTGGCCGGCATCGAGCTGGGCAGCGAGGGCTGAGAGGGCCGGCGCGGCCATGTCCCAATCGTCGAGCGCAGCCTGCAAGGTGGGCGCGACTCGGCCGGCCGAAACATAGCGGCCACGGTTCTGCGAGAGGACCACGAGCTGACCATCGGGGCGGCCATTGTTCAGCGTGGCTAGATTCATCGGTGCATTCTCGCTGTTGTGTGGCCGGGCTGCGCTATCTCGGCGCCGGTGGACATTATACTGTTGCACCCGGCCCTAGCGATGTCTTAAGGGCCGATATTATGCGCGTGTTGCGGCGCGGACGAGTAGGGCTTGATGGTGAATTTGGGCGGAATGGGCATTCGGACGCTATTGTTGCTGGTGTTAGCGACAGTGGTTTTGGCGCTCGATGTCAACATGGCCTATGCCCAGTCATCGGCTTGCTCGCAGCTGGACCGGCAATTGCGCCAGTTTGACCGCAATGGCGATTTCCAGCAACGGGACGGCAATTCGCAGGCGGCGCGGCAGTTGGCCCGCGACGTGCAGAATGCGGAAAGCCGCTACATCCGCGATGGATGTAATGACGCCGCCAAGGCGGGGCAGACGCTCAGCCCACAATGCCAGCAAGTGGCGCGCGAAGTGCTGCGGCTGCGCCGGGATTATGCAGCGGTGTCGCAATCGGTGAATTCGGCGGGCGCGGTATCGCAGCAGCGCGAAGCCATCCTGCAGGAAATGGCGCGTTTTGGCTGCAATGCCAATGGCGGCTCCAACGCTACGTTTTCCAATGAGCGCCAGAACGTGTTCGACCGTATTTTCGGCACCACCACGGAAGGCGACTTTTCCAACGGCCAGGTGGTGAGCGGTGGCGGATATAATACGGGCTATCGGACGGTACGCACGGTGTGTGTGCGGCTGAGCGACGGCTATTTCTGGCCGATCAGCTACTCGACCCTGCCCGATTATGTCGGCAATGACATGGGGCAATGCAAAGCCATGTGTCCCAATGAGCAGGTGGAAATCTACTATTACGACAATCCGGGCCAAGAGCCCGAGCAGATGCGCAACATGTTCAACCAGGCCTATACGGACCTGCCGACGGCATTCAAATATCGCAATGCCATCGACATGAATGCCAGCTGCCGGGTGACGCCGCAATCGGACGGCAAGCTGATCACCGCGACGGCCGATGACGGGCAGACGCGGGCCATGATCGAAGTGCAGGGGGCGAGCTTCCCGCTGCCGCTGCGCGATCCGCGCGGGCAGGTTCCAGTGCCGGCTGTGGTCGAAGCGGTACAGACCGCGAGCCTGGTCGATGTGCCCTTGCCCCGGCCGCGGCCTGCGGGCCCGGGCGAAACCGTGGCGCGTGTCGTCGCGCCACCGCCGGGTGAGTCTCAGCTGCGGCTGGTGCAGTTCGGCGACAAGGTGGTCAGGGTAGTCGGTCCAGACACGCCGTACGCCCAACCAGCGGGAGCAGGCTCTTAAGCTCGGGGCCATCGTGACGGCCGGTTAGCGCCAGCCGCAGCGGCAGGAAGAGCGGCTTGCCCTTGCGGCCGGTGGCGGCTTTGAGCGCATTGGTCCACTCGCCCCAGGTTTCGAGCGACCACGGCTCGGGCGGCAGCAGCGCCTTGGCGAGCGCCAGGAAATCGCGATCTTCATCGGCAATGATAGGCTCGACCGGGCCGAGCACCAGCTTGGACCATTCGACGATATCATTGAACTTGTGCAGATTATCGCGCAGCAGCAGCCAGATGGCCTCGCCTTCCAGGCCCAGGCTGGTGAGGCGCGGCAAAGCGGCCTCGTAGGGCATGGCGTGCAGCAGGCGAGCGTTGAGATTGTCGAGTTCGACCGGATCGAAGCGCGCGGCGCCATGCGAGATCATGGAGAAATCGAGCTTGGCGGCGATATCGTCCAGCGAGGCATAGGGTTCGATGGGCAGGCTGGTGCCGGTGAGGCTCGCCATGATGGCAATGGCGAGGGGCTCGTAGCCTTCAGCGCGGAAATCGGACAGCGACTGGGAGCCGAGGCGTTTGGAGAAGCCCTGCCCTTCGGCGTCGGTCAAAAGGTTATGGTGGCCGAAAATCGGCACGGGGCCGCCCAGGGCCTCGAAGATTTCAATCTGGGTGCCGGTGTTGGAAACGTGGTCCTCGCCGCGGATGACATGGGTGATGGCAAGGTCGATATCATCGACCACGGAGGGGAGGGTATAGAGATAGGAGCCGTCTTCGCGCACCAGAACGGGATCGGACATGGAGGCGGTGTTGACGGTCTGGCTGCCCTTGATGAGGTCTTCGAACTGCACCGGGCGGCCATCGAGCTTGAAGCGCCAATGGGGCCTGCGGCCTTCGGCTTCGAGCTTGGCACGATCCTCTTCGGTCAGCTTGAGGGCGGCGCGATCGTAGATCGGCGGCTTGCCCATGGCGCGGGCGCGGGCGCGGCGGCGGCCCAACTCGTCTTCGGTTTCGTAACAGGGATAGAGCCGGCCGGCGGCGATGAGGCGGTCGCGGGCGGCGTCATAGAGCGCGGTGCGGTCGGACTGGCGGACCAGCAGATCCGGCGTAATGCCGAGCCAGGCCAGATCGGCCTCTATGCCATCGGCAAATTCACGGGTGGAGCGGGCCGTATCGGTATCGTCCATGCGCAGCACATAGCGGCCGCCATGGCGCTTGGCGAAGAACCAGTTGAGCATGGCCGGGCGGGCATTGCCCAGGTGAATACGGCCAGTGGGCGATGGCGCCCAGCGCACGATGGTCATCCGATGGTCCGGTCCTTGTAGCCGTTGGTAATGGGATATTTGCGGCCCAGCCCAAACGCCTTGGGCGTGAGCTTGGGACCGGGAGCCGCCTGGCGGCGCTTGTATTCGGCGATATTGAGCAGCCGCTCGATGCGCTGCACCAGAGCCTCGTCATGGCCCAGGGCGACGATCTCAGCGATCGACTTTTCTTCCTCGACCATGGCGGTGAGGATGGCGTCGAGCACCGGATAGGGCGGCAGGCTATCCTGATCGGTCTGGTTGGGGCGCAGCTCGGCCGACGGGGCCTTGGCGATGATGTTTTGCGGGATGACTTCGCCCGCGGGGCCAAGGCAATCGCCGGGGACATGGGCATTGCGCCAGGCGGCCAGGCGATAGACCTCCATTTTGAACATGTCCTTGAGCGGATTGTAGCCGCCGTTCATGTCGCCATAGATGGTGGCGTAGCCGACGCCCATTTCCGACTTGTTGCCGGTGGTGAGGAGCATGGAGCCTAGCTTGTTGGAGACGGCCATGAGGACGACGCCGCGCATGCGGGACTGGATGTTTTCCTCAGCCAGATCGGCGGGGCGATTGCCGAAGACTGGGGCAAGCTGCTCAAGCGCGGCATCGACGGGATCGCCGATGGAGACGATGTCGTAGCGCACGCCGAGGCGGGTGGCGCAGTCCTTGGCGTCCTTGAGGCTATCCTCGGAGGTGTAGCGATAGGGCAGCATAATGGTGTGGACGTTTTCGGCGCCGAAGGCGTCCACGGCCATGGCGGCAACCACGGCGCTGTCAATGCCGCCCGACAGGCCGAGCACGACCTGCTTGAAGCCGTTCTTGTGCACGTAGTCACGCAGGCCGAGCACGCAGGCGAGCCAGGGGGCTTCGTCGGTGGTGGTGAGTTCGGTGACGTGGCCATTGGTGCAGGTCCAGCCGTCTTGGCCGTCGACCCAGTCGGAGACGATGAAATCGGTGGCAAAGGATTTGCCTTGGAACACGAGCTTGTCGCCCGGCTCGATGGCAAAGGATGCACCGTCGAACACCAATTCGTCCTGGCCCCCCACCTGATTGAGATAGAGCAGCGGCACCCGATCCTCGGCCACGCGGGCGCGGACCAGTTCCTTGCGAACATGCTGCTTATTGGTCCAATAGGGCGAACCATTGGGGCAAAGCAGGATTTCGGCGCCGCGCTGGACGAGGTGATCGCAGACCCAGGGGTGCCAGATATCTTCGCAGATCGGGATGCCGACCGAGACGCCCTTGATTGTCACCGGTTCCTGCAGCACGCCGGGGACGAAATAGCGCCGTTCGTAAAAGACATCGTCATTGGGCAATTCGCGCTTGAGGCGCGTGGCGATGATCTCGCCATTTTCGGCGACGACGACGCTGTTGTGCAGGCCCGTCTGGTCGCGCCAGACGGTGGGGAGGATCAGCGCGACACCGGTGCCGGCGGTGTCGGCAACCAGATCGCGGGCGGCCTGCATGGCGTCATCGACGAATTTGGGCTTGAACAGCAAATCGTCGGGGAAATAGCCGGTGAGGAACAGCTCGGAGAGCAGCAAGATATCGGCTTTGGCGGCAGCTGCATCGCTCAGCGCCTGGCGGGCGAGCGCGAGATTGCCGGCGATGTCGCCGACCTTGGGATTGAGCTGGGCAAGCGCAATTCTGAGGCGGTCTGTCACGATGATGCTGGCCCGTGTGCTGGGAAAGAAGGTGACGCAGCGGCGCAAACCGCGCGCGGGCAAGACTTATCCGCTCACCCCGGCAAGGGCAAGCGGATCAAAGGTTGCAGATTGATGGCAGAGGCTAGAAGCGGCCGGTCAACTCGGCGAGGGCGCCGTAACGCAACAGGGAGAAACCGTTGAGGTTCTGATCGCTGTAGATGTAGCTATCCGGCGTGGATGCCTCCCACCATTTCTGACGGGAACTGCTTGGCCCGTCGAGCAGCCAGGCGCGGCCGCCGACGCGGATCGTCAGATTCTCGGTGGGGTGAAAGCCGAGCATGATCTGACCACTGGCGCCGTAGAGGGCGCCGCTGGTTTCGGTGCGGGTGCGGTTAACGGTGACGCCCTGAATGACGGTATCGGCCATTGGAATTTCGCTACTGGCGCCGTAGCCATAAGCATAGGGGATGGCTGCGACTTCGGCGTCGATATCGAACATTTCGTTGATATCGGCGTGGGCTGTTACGCCCAGGCGTAGGGAATGAATATTGAGACCATCGTCGTTCAGCACGTCGTAGCGGTTCCGGTCAGGCGATTCCCGATTGTATTGGTAGCCGACCAGAGCGCCGAGGCGGAAGGTTTCGTTGCCAAACGGGGTATAGCCGAAATCGGCGCCGGCATAACCGATCTGGCCGCCTTCGAATGGAGAAGGGACGCCAACATTGGTTTCGTAGTCGCCGGTTGTGTAGACGGCATAACCGGCCTGACCCTTCACAAAGGTGGATGTGTAGTCATCGTCGATCCGGAAGTGGCCTTCCAGAATATGACTGCGATCCTTGGTATCGTAGGAGGTGCCGCCGACATTGGCGTTCTGCTCGCCCAGCGAATACCAGTAGCGCAGGCCCGCTTCCATGCGGAGGGGGTTGTCTTCGCTCTGTCCCCATTCGTTGCCGTAGGAGGGCCGCATGTCCGGGAACATTGAATCGGCGCCCAGAGCGGGCATGGCCGTGCCGAGAGCCAATATCGCGGCGATGCTGGACAGGGAGCGGTTCATGACAATCTCCAGAACGTGGACCCTTTCTGGGTCGTTCAGGAAATTTATGGGTCATTAGGGTTAATGTTCCGCTAAACGGCGGATCGGGGTTTGGGCGGGGGCTAGCGCCCCTGCCCTATTCGCCGGCGATGCGGGTTTCGCGGGGTGGTTTTTGGGCGTGGACTTCTTCGGCGACGAGGAAGGCCAGTTCCAGGGCCTGGCTGGCGTTGAGGCGGGGGTCGCAATAGGTGTGGTAGCGATCCGAGAGGGAGGCTTCGGTGACGGCCGAGACGCCGCCGACGCATTCGGTGACGTCGTCGCCGGTCATTTCGATATGCACGCCGCCGGCATAGGTGCCCATGTCGCGGTGGATTTCGAAGAAGCTCTTCACTTCCGACAGCACACGCTCGAAGGGGCGAGTCTTGTAGCCGGTCGAGGCCTTGATGGTGTTGCCATGCATCGGATCGGAGCACCAGACGACGGTGCGGCCGGCGCGCTGCACGGTTTCAATCAGGCGCGGCAGGTGATCGTGGATCTTGTCGGAGCCGAAACGGGCGATCAGGGTGATGCGACCGGCCTCATCGGTGGGATTGAGGCGATCGAGCAGGCGTAGCAGGTCTTCGCTGCTCAGGGTCGGGCCGCATTTGATGCCGATGGGGTTCTTGATGCCGGCGAAATATTCGACATGGGCCGCATCGGGCTGGCGGGTGCGGTCGCCAATCCACAGCATGTGGCCGGAAGTGGCGTACCAGTCATTGGTAATGGAATCGCGGCGGGTCAGGGCTTCTTCATAGCCGAGCAGCAGGGCTTCGTGGCTGGTGAAGAAGCTGGTCTGGCGCAGGGCCGGCGTGTTGTCGGGATTGAGGCCGAGCGCGGCCATGAAGGTGATGGCATCGTCGATCTTGCGCGCGACTTCCTCGTAGCGCGGATACCAATTGGAGCCCTTCATGAACCCGACGGTCCATTCGTGGATGCGGGTGAGTTCGGCATAGCCGCCCATGGAGAAGGCACGCAGCAGATTGAGCGTGGCGGCCGACTGGCGGTAGGCCTGCAGCATGCGATCGGGATCGGGAACGCGGGAGGCTTCGGTGAACTCGATGGAATTGATGATGTCACCGCGATAGCTCGGGAGTTCCACGCCATCAATGGTTTCGGTATCGGCCGAACGCGGCTTGGCAAATTGGCCGGCGACGCGGCCGACCTTGACCACGGGCTTACTGGCGCCATGGGTCAGCACCACGGCCATTTGCAGGAAGACGCGGAAGAAATCGCGGATGTGATCGGCGCCATGCTCGGCAAAGCTCTCGGCGCAATCGCCGCCCTGCAGCAGGAAGGCCTCGCCACGGGCCACTGCGGCGAGCTTGGATTTGAGATCGCGCGCTTCGCCGGCAAAGACCAATGGAGGGAACGTGCCCAATTGACGCTCGGCCTCGGCCAGCGCGGCGCTGTCTGGATAGGCAGGCACCTGCGAGATGGGCTTGTCGCGCCAGCTATTGGGGGTCCAGGTGGTCATGTCGGGTCTCGCTCGCGCGGGTTACGGTTTGTTGCGGGCGGAATACCAAGGGCGGCGGGCCGGGACAAGGATATTCGCGGTCGGCTTTAGTATAGGGCGCACGGAAGCGCCGCCTGTGCTGCGGTTGTCGGGTAGACGGACGGACCCCGAGACCAGATTCGCCTCGTGAGTAAATAAATATGAGGCGCAACTTGCCTCGGGGCGCCGGGCCTTGGTCGGAAGGCAGCATCGCGACCCCAGCAGGTGACCGTAGCCCTCCCGCCCGCTGATCCGTCTGCGCATCCCGGAGCAAGGCGCGACCCCCAACTCCCCCGGCTGGCATCCGGACGCCGGTCGCTGCAGCGCCGCCCGTGTTCCGGATGATGGACGGATGATGCCACGGGATTTCGGCAGGGGGATAAGATGGATAAGGCGGAGGGTGGTGCGTGTGGCTCCATCATTTCCTCCCCATCATGGGGAGTGTTTACTTTGGACGCCTTCAAGAACGCGGTGTCATCCCGGCGCAGGCCGGGACCCATCCTGAGCTGTCCAAACTCGCCGCCAGATCGCCTGATAAGCACCATTCCGCCGCCCCGCTCACACGCCTTGCGGCCGCCGTAGCATCTCGGGATGGGCCCCGGCCTGCGCCGGGGTGACACTGTGGTGGGGCGAGTCCCGAGTAAACACCGTCCCCATCATGGGGAGCGATCAAGGTGGTGCGGGGCCGAGTGTCCGAAGCCGGGGCGTTACTTCAGCCGCCGACCTTCTGCCCATCCCGATAGACGTAGCTGGGGGCCTTGAAGGTCACCAATTCCTCGGCGGCGGAGGGATGGAGCGCGATGGCGCGGTCGAAATCGGCTTTGGTGGCGGTCATGCCCATGGGGATGGCGATGAGCTGGATCATTTCGGCGGCGCCCGGTCCCAGGATATGGCAGCCCAGCACCTTGCCGCCGTCCTTTTCGGTGATGAGCTTGAGCACCATGCGCTCCGTGCGGGTAGAGAGCGTGTTCATCATCGGGCGGAAGCGGGCGAGGTAGATATCGATATCGCCATGGGTCGCGGCTTCAGCCTCGGTGAGACCGATGACGCCGATTTCGGGCTCGGAAAAGACGGCCGTAGGGATCTGGGAGTGATCGACGGCGAGTTTGTTGTTGTTGAACACGGTTTCGGCGAAATACCAGCCTTCGCGGATGGCGACCGGAGTCAGCGCGGCGCGGCCGGTGACGTCGCCCACTGCGTAAATGGAGGGGCACGAGGTCTGCGAATAGGCGTCGACGGCGATGGCGCCGGCCGGGGTCAGCTTGACGCCGGCGGTTTCGAGGCCGAGGCCGCGCACATTTGGGTTGCGGCCAGTGGCGAACATGACCGCGCCATAGGGGGCGGTGACGCCGTCGCTGAAGGTGGCGGCAATGTCGTCGCCATGCCTGGCCAGCGACTTGATGGTGGTCTGGTAGATCAGCTTGATGCCGCGATCGATCAGGCCAGCCTCAAGGCCACGCCGCATGTCATCATCGAACCCGCGCAGGATGCAGTCGCCGCGATAGATGATGGTGGTATCGACGCCCAGGCCGGCAAAGATGGTGGCGAATTCGACCGCGATGTAGCCGCCGCCCTCGATGAGGATGGAATGGGGCAGTGCCGGCAGATCGAAAGCCTCGTTGGAGGTGATGCCCAATTGATGGCCGGGGATGGGCGGCACGAATGGAGCCGCGCCGGTGGCAACAAGGATGTATTTGGCGGTCAGGTCACGGTCGCCCGCTACGAGATGGACACTATTGGGACCGGTGACCAGCGCCCGATCTCTAATGATCTCGACGCCGGGCTTTTCGAGGTTCGACGTATAGGCGTGTTCGAGCCGGGTGATTTCCTTTTCCTTGGCGGCGACCAGGGTCGGCCAATCAAAGGAGGCGTCGACCTGCCAGCCAAAGCTGGAGGCGACATCGAACAGGTCGTTGAAGCGGCTGGCATAGACATAGAGCTTTTTGGGCACGCAGCCGCGAATGACGCAGGTGCCCCCGACACGGAATTCCTCAACCACTGCAACCTTGGCGCCGTAGGTGGCGGCCATGCGGGCGGCCCGCACGCCCCCTGAGCCAGCGCCAATGACAACGAGATCGTAAGTGTCGGACATGCTGGCTCCGCTGGCTGGTTATATCGGTCGATACCGATGAATATCGGATGGCGCTTCGCATAAAAAAAGACCCCGCACAAGGCGGGGTCCAATTCGGTCGTCGATAAGTGAGCCTAGAGCTGCACGCCCTGGGCGCGCAGTTCGGCGCGGACCTTGGCATAAAATTCCTGCTGCAGCGTATTGGTGAACACGGTCAGCACGCGCTGGATATCGGTATTCACCTCGGCATTGGCCTGGGACAGCTTCGAGCCGGTGGGCGATTCATAGAAGGTGACGATTTCCTGCAGTTCGGCCGCAGTGAAGCGCACGGCATAGACGCGAGCGAACTGATCGAGCAACTCGCTCTTGCGGCCCTTATATTCCTCGAGCGTCTTGGTGATGGCGGCATCGGTCTGCTCGCTCAGCTCGGGATTCTGCTGCACGATCTGGCGCATGGTATCGATCGCGGTCTGCACCAGCGTGATCTCATAGATGGCTGCGCGATCGGTCAGATCGATATATTTGCGCGCCAGCGCCAATTGTTCGGGCGCCACTTCCTGCGCAAAGGCCGGAACCGACAGGCCGAGCATGGAAACGCTCAAAGCAACTGCCACCAGCGCCTTGGAGCGCTTCAACACACCGGTCATCATCGAAATATCCATCCTGTTCGAATCCACCCTCATTTCATACCTGGATGGTTCTTACGCCATCCGGCATCGCGACATAAGCCTTCTTGCACATCTGGAGGAACAGTCCGTGCTGCACGACGCCGGCAATGTCCAGCAAATCCCGTGACAACGCTTCTGGCTGCGAAATGCGGCCAAAAAATGCATCAAGGATCAAGTGGCCGCCATCGGTGACATAGGGTGCGCCATCCTTGGTTTGCCGCAGTTTGAGGCCGCCTTGGGCACCATGGGCTGCCATCACCTCGGCAATGGTGCGCTGGGTGGCACCCAGGCCAAAGCGATTGACCTCGATGGGCAGCGGAAACTTGCCGAGCGTGTCGACCAGCTTGGAGCCGTCGGCAATCACGATCATGACATCGGAGGCCGCCGCGACGATCTTTTCGCGCAGCAATGCGCCCCCTGCCCCCTTGATGAGGTTGAGCGCCGGATCGATCTCGTCGGCGCCATCGACGGTGATGTCGAGCCGGTCGAGGGTTTCGAGGTTCGAGAGGGGAATGCCCAGGCCCTCGGCCTGCCGCGCCGTGACCTCGGAGGTGGGCACGCAGATGCAGTCGAAACCTGCGGCGACCTTGGCGCCGAGCAGATCGACGAAATGCCAGGCCGTCGAGCCGGTGCCCAGGCCCAGCCGCATGCCGGGCCGCACCTCAGTCAGCGCCATGGCTGCGGCCTGGCGCTTGAGATCATCATTCATGGCAGGGCTCTCCTCGTCATTGGCCGCCCAAATGCCGGGCGGACGCGGGCAAGTCAATGCACCGAAAGGAGTGGGATCACGGAACGGTGAGCCATTTTTGTAACTCCCTGGCAACACAATTTAGTGAACATGTCTGGAGTGTGGCGGAAACGGGGCAAGCGCCCTTCCTGCTGTTTTGTAAACCGCGTAAGCAAATCGTCATTGATCCGATGGGCGAATCGCCAGCCCATCTATTTTCAGAGGCCAGTCGTCAGATGTCCAAATTCAGAACAGCCGCGGCAATCGGGCTGTCGATACTTTTGTCGGTGTCATTGACCATGCCCAGCATGGCCGCTCGCGTCTACAATGCCGATACCAATACCTGGGAAGAGCCCAGCGTCGTTAAAACGCGCAATCGCGGCGGCAGCCCAATCAAGCGGGAAACGATCGAATATGCG
Organism: Devosia sp. ZW T5_3; assembly: GCF_044987315.1. Taxonomy (NCBI): domain Bacteria; kingdom Pseudomonadati; phylum Pseudomonadota; class Alphaproteobacteria; order Hyphomicrobiales; family Devosiaceae; genus Devosia; species Devosia sp. ZW T5_3. The sequence goes on along the minus strand of NZ_JBJDRE010000020.1, from coordinate 48,122 downwards.
AGCAATTACAAGCCGGGGACCATCGTGATCGAAACCGGTGAGCGCCGGCTGTATCTGGTGCTCGAAGACGGCAAGGCGATCCGCTATGGCGTGGGCGTGGGCCGCGATGGCTTCACCTGGTCGGGCCAGCACCGCATTACCCGCAAGGCCGAATGGCCGGGCTGGACGCCGCCGCCGCAGATGCGCAAGCGCGTGCCGGACCTGCCCGCCTATATGCCCGGTGGCCCGGACAATCCGCTGGGCGCCCGCGCGCTTTATATCGGCTCGACGCTGTATCGCGTACATGGCACGTCCGAGCCTTGGTCGATCGGTCAGGCGGTTTCCTCGGGCTGCATCCGCCTGACCAACGAAGACGTGACCGATCTTTATGAGCGCGTTCGCGTCGGTGCACTGATCGTCGTCAAGCACTAGCGGCGACTGAATTGTCATGAAGCCGTCTCTTCGGAGGCGGCTTTTTTGTTTGGGTGGCTTTGAAAGCACCTCGGAACCAACTAGATTTGTCGCCATGACGACTAATCCAGCACCGGCCCGCCCGCTCGTCGACCGTTTCGGCCGGCATATAACCTATCTCCGGATTTCGGTGACGGATCGGTGCGATTTTCGTTGCGTCTATTGCATGGCCGAGGACATGCAATTTCTCCCCAAAAAGGAGATTCTGAGCTTTGCCGAGATCGAGACCATTGCCACCGCTTTCGTGACGCGCGGGGTGACGCGGTTGCGGTTGACCGGCGGCGAACCTCTGGTGCGGCGCGACATTATCGAATTGGTGCGCAGCCTGGGCCGGCATATCGGGCATGGGCTGAATGAGCTGACCATGACCACCAATGGCAGCCAATTGGCCAAGCATGCCGAGGCGCTGGTGGAAGCGGGCATGCGGCGGATCAATGTGTCGCTCGATACGCTGGATGCGGAGCGTTTTCGCGCGATCACGCGGCGCGGGCGGATCGAGGATGTGCTGGGCGGGATCGACGCGGCGCAGGCGGCCGGCCTCAAAATCAAGATCAATATGGTGGCGATGCGCGGCGTCAATGACGACGAAATCGAGCCAATGATGGCCTGGGCGCATGGGCGCGGCATGGGGCTGACGCTGATCGAGGGCATGCCGCTGGGCGAAGTGGGCATTGACCGGGTCGACAGTTACCTGCCGCTGCGCGAACTGCGTGATCGGCTCGCCAAACGCTATACGCTGGAAAAGCTGGATCACCGCACCGGGGGCCCTGCCCGCTATGCGCGGGTAGCCGAGACCGGTGGCATATTGGGCTTTATCACCCCGATGAGCCACAATTTCTGCGAAAGCTGCAATCGCGTGCGGTTGACGGCGACCGGGCAATTGTTCCTGTGCCTGGGGCAGGAGGACCAGGTGAGCCTGCGCGATGCGTTACGCGAAGGTGGCGCTGAAGCACTGGACGCGGCACTCGACCAGGCCATGCTGATTAAGCCCAAGGGGCATGATTTCGTGATCGACCGCGCGCGGCCGGAACCGGCGCTGGGGCGGCATATGAGCGTGACGGGGGGGTAGCGCTCAACGCCCCTCTATGCGCTCGGCCAATTCCACCACGATGCCGTCGGGGTCGCGGCAGAAGGCGACGCGTTTGAACATTTCGGTGTTGTGGGCGGCGCGCGGGTATTCGACGATTTCGGTGCCGGTGGCTTCGAGCTCGGCGATCAGCGCATCCACATCGGTGACGGCCAGGGTGAGGTGGCGCATGCCGGCCTCGAGCGGGGGCACGTCGCGCGAGCGGGCGATGTGGCCGTTGGGGGCGAAGACTTCGAGCATGCCGCCGCCGGCATCGAGAAAGGCCATTTCGCCACGTGGCTGCTGCTTGCGCAGCACGAGCTTGAGGCCGAGCTGGCCGCAATAGAAGGCGATCGTCCGATCAAGATCGGACGAGGTGACGCCGATATGTTCAAAACCGACCAGCATGGATCTACTTGTCGTCGTCGACGACGATGGCGAAGTCGAGCGGTAGCGCCGTGGTGTATTTGATCTGCCCCATGGCGAAGGCCGAGCTGACATCGGTCAGGTTGATCTTGGAAATCAGGCGCTTGTAAAAGGTGTCATAGGCGCCGATATCGGGCACGACCACGCGCATCAGGTAATCGACATCGCCGCTCATACGATAGAATTCCACGACTTCGGGGAATTCGTCGATGACGCCGGCGAATTTGCGCATCCAGCCTTCATTGTGTTCGTTGGTCTTGACCGAGACGAACACGGTGACGCCGACATTGACCTTGGCCGGATCGAGCACGGCGACGCGGCGCTGGATGACGCCATCTTCTTCCATCTTCTGGATACGGCGCCAGCATGGGGTGGTCGAAAGGCCCACCTTGCGGCCGATTTCGGCCACCGGCATGGTCGCATCCTTTTGCAGAAGCGTGAGAATTTTCCGGTCGATCTTGTCCAATGCCATAAACGCCCCCGCGAAATGAGATTTCCAGGACAACGCCATTCCGTCCTGAATTTGGCAGATTAACTGCCACACCCGGCAGTCAAACGCAATAATCTTCCTCTTTTAAAGATGATCGTAATGATCATGTTTGTGGCCACAGGCTGCCGAGCCAACCAAATAAACTGCTGGGGCGTGGATGATCGTCGCGCCAATGACGCGGTGTGTCGAAACCGCCGGCCCAAATCCCCTTGCTGGCTGAGCGGGCGGACTGTTCCTCGCCCCAATAGCGGCCAGATGAAATCGCCAGCCCCTCGGCGACCATGGTCGCGGCAATATCCTTGCCGCCGACAGTGCAGACGGCCAGCAGGCGCCCATATTGGTCGTGATCTTCAGGGCGGCAATCGACCTTGCCGGACTTGAGCAATTGGGCCATCCGGTCGCGAGCCGTGCGGCCGCAGGGCCATTGCCTGCCGTTACGATCATCGCAAGTCTGGGCATATTCGGGAGCATCGATGCCGAGAAGGCGCACGCGCTCGTCGCCCAGGCGGAAGCTATCGCCATCGCTGGCACGGGCATTGCCGGCAATGGGCGGCGGCGCGGGATCGAGCCAAGCCGCGACGGCCGCGGCACCACCCAACAGGATGATCGCCAGCACGGCTCCGAAGCGCCCGCGGAAGGGTCGCATCCAACGTTTATATGAAGCCAGGATTTCACCACCCGTTAACTACGCGCCGCTAGTGTTTTGACCGTGAGCGTAGCGAATGCGTTTCTGGTTCGCATCATTTAGTAACGAGTAAAAGTTTCATGCCGCTTCAGTCGGCTGTCATCGACGCTGACGTTCGCTCGCAAATGGGGCGCGACGGCAAGCGCACGGCGCAAAAAACCGTTCTCGACGCGCGGCAACGCTTGATGTCGAGTTCGGGTACACGCGCGTCCTATGATTTCGAGCTGCTGCACGATTATGCGCAATCGCGCATCTCGGCGGCTTTGCCGATGGCCGCCATCGTGGTCATTCTCTCCGTTGTTGCCAGCCTCTGGGTTCCGGTGGTTTTCACCACGCTATGGGCCGCAGCGGTGTTGCTGGGCCTATTGATCGTGGTGATGGTGGCGAGCCGGTTCCGGCGCAGCGATCCGGCCAAGTTCAACGCCACCAACTGGACCACCACGTTCATCGCCGGCGAGATGATCTATGGCCTGTCCTGGTCGCTGCTGGCGCTATTTACGCTGGTGGCACCGGCCGAGACGCTGACGCCGGTGATGTTCGCCATGGTGCTGGTCAGCGTGGCTGCCAATGCGGTGACCACCAATACCCTGCCCCCTGCGACGCTGATGAGCACGCTGCCGGTGACGCTGACGGTGTCGGCAAACCTGATCGCAGTGGGCGGCACGCTCAATTATACGCTGGCGGCGGTGGCAATCTGCGGTGAGGTTTTCTTCGTTTACCTGGCGCGGCAATTGCACAAATCAGAGCTGGAAACGATCACGCACCAGGCCGAAAAGGACGCGCTGATCAACGAGCTCGAGGAAGCCCGACAGATGTCGGATGAGGCACGGCGCCATGCCGAGCAGGCCAATATCGCCAAATCGCAATTCCTGGCCACGATGAGCCATGAATTGCGCACCCCGCTCAACGCGATCATCGGGTTTTCCGAAGTGCTGAAATCGGAGCTGCTGGGGACCCATCAGGTGCCGCAGTACAAGGAATATGCCGGCGATATCCACGCCAGCGGGCAGCACCTGCTCAACCTCATCAATGAATTGCTCGACCTCAGCCGGATCGAGGCGGGCAAGTACGACCTCAATGAAGAGGCCGTGTCGCTGGTCGATATTGCCGAGGATTGCCGGCGCATGATGGAGTTGCGCGCCAAATCCAAGGGCATCGAGCTGGCCTATAATGTCGGCAATAACCTGCCCAAGCTATGGGGCGACGAGCGCGCCATCCGCCAGGTGGTGCTAAACCTGTTGAGCAATGCCATCAAGTTCACGCCGCAAAACGGCAAGGTGACGCTGGTAGTGACGCGTAGCGGCGATGGTGGCCAGCTGGTGTCGGTCAAGGACAATGGACCGGGCATTCCCGAGGACGAAATCGCCACGGTGCTGTCCTCATTCGGCCAGGGCTCGCTGGCGCAAAAGACCGCCGAACAGGGCGCTGGCCTGGGCCTGCCGATCGTGCAGAAGATCATGGAACTGCATCAGGGCAGGTTCGACCTGTTCTCCAAGCTGCGCTTCGGCACCGAGGTGATCGCCACCTTCCCCCGTGCGCGGGTGATGGATGCGCTGGCTCCGGTGGTGGAGAAGAAGAACCGGCTGGAGATTTACTCCGAGGCTGGTTAGGCGGCGTTGACGAGCGGGTGGGCGCGTTCGACCCGCTTGCGCTCATGCGGATCGTGCATCGCGTTCCACAGATCGGAGCGGCGCTGCACATTCAGCCAGAAATCGGGACTATTGCCGAAGACGCGCGCCAGAATGAGCGCCGTCGGAGCGGTAACGGAGCGTCGGTCGTTGCAAAGCTCGTTAACGTGCCTGCGCGGCACGCCCATTGCGTCAACCAACGCGGCCTGAGTCAGGCCCAACGGACCCAGGAATTCCTCAGTCAATATCTCGCCGATTGTCGCCGGCTTGCGCGCTGTCATCAACATGGCTCATTCACCCTGTTACCAACGGTGTCCTTCCGGCGAAGGGCGGAATCCATCCTGAGATGACAGCTTAGCCTAAAATCTCAGGATGGGCCCCGGCCTTCGCCGGGGCGACACCGAGTTTTAGTTGCCAGCCTAACTAGCCTTGCCGCTGACTTCAGCGCTTTCGAAGGTGGCCATGTTGTTGTGCAGGTGCAGGGCGGTCTTGGCCAGCACTGCAGCGAGGGCGGCGCCGCTCCCCTCCCCTAGCCGCATGCCGAGGTCGAGCAGGCCTTTTTGGCCCATGGCAGCGAGGGCGCGGACGTGGCCGGATTCGGCGGAGATGTGGGCGAAGAGGCAGTGATCGATGGCGGCCGGGTTGATCGCGTGAGCGATTGCCGCCGCCGAGGTGGCGACGAAGCCATCGACGATGACCGGGACCTTCTGGTGGCGGGCGGCGAGCAAGGCGCCGAGCATGGCGGCGATTTCGCGGCCGCCGAGGCGGGCGAGGATGGCCAGGGGATGGTCGAGCTCGTCCTTGTGCAGGGCCAGGGCGCGATCGACAGCGTCGGCCTTGCGGGTGAGGCCGGCATCGTCGATGCCGGTGCCACGGCCGACCCAATCGGCGCCGGTGCCGCCATAAAGGGCGGCGAAGATGGCGGCGGCCACGGTGGTGTTGCCGATGCCCATTTCGCCGATGCAGATCAGGTCGGGCTTACCGGCAATGGCTTCCATGCCATAGGCAATGGTGGCGGCGCACATGCGATCGTCGAGCGCTGCTTCCTGGGTGATGTCGCCGGTGGGCAGTTCCAGCGCCAGCTCGAACACACGCAGATTGATTTCATGCAGCGCGCAAATCTGGGAGATGGCGGCCCCGCCATTGGTGAAATTGGCGACCATTTGCGCGGTGACTTCGCGCGGGAAGGCGGAGACGCCCTGATCGGTGACGCCGTGATTACCGGCGAAAATGGTGACCATGGGATTGTCGAGGCGCGGCTTGGCGCGACCCTGCCAGCGGGCGAGGAATTCGACCAGAGTTTCGAGCTGGCCGAGCGAGCCGGCGGGCTTGGTGAGCTGGGAATCGCGCGCGCGCACTGCGGCGACGGCCGCTTCGTCGCCATCGGGAACGATGGTCAAAAGTTCGAGGACATCGGCATAGGCAGGGTTGAGGGCGGGCATGACAGGTCCGGCGGCAGGGTGCTAGGAAGGTGCGGACTTGTTGCGCAGAACGGGATGAAAAGCAATTGAACGGCGACGAGCCAGTCCAAGACCCCTCCCCCAGCATTGACGCCGCCGCGCGTGAGGCCAGCGTGCCGCATGAGCCGGCGGCGGGTATCGGGCTGAAGGACGATTTCATCATGGCGCTGCGATTTTTCTCGCGGCTGCCGACGGGGGATTCGCCGCATCAGAAGCCCGATCTGGGGCGGATTGCCATGGCGCTGCCGCTGGCGAGCGTGGCGATCGGCATTGGGCCGGTGGCGCTGCTGATTGGTGGGGTGCTGGTTGGGCTGCCGGCCTATTTTGCGGCGGCGCTGGCGGTTGGGGCCATGGTGCTGGCGAGTGGTGCGATGGCCGAGGATGCGCTGGCGGATGCGACCGATGGCCTGTTTGGCGGGCACATGCCCGAGCGGCGGCTCGAGATCATGAAGGACAGCCGGCACGGCACTTATGGGGTGGCGGCGCTGTGCCTGTTTCTCGTGCTGCGGGTGATGGCGGTGGGATCGATGGCGGAGACCGGCCCGCTGGCGGCGGGGGCGGCTTGGCTGGCGGCAAGCATTGTCGGGCGGTCGGCGGCGCTGTGGGTGGCGGTGGCACTGGCCCCGGCGCGGCGGGATGGGGCTTCGGCGACGGCGGGGCGATTGAGCTGGCGCAATTTTGCGGTGGGCATGGTGTTTGCCGCGGTGTTGCTGTTCGTGTTGGGCGGGCCGGCGTCGAGCATAGCGGGGCTGGTGCTAGCCATTGTGCTGAGCGTGGGGACCGCCTTGGGCTGGACGGCTTTGTGCAAGCGGCTGGTTGGCGGGCAGAGCGGCGACCTGATCGGGGCGCTGGCGGCGCTGATCGAGATTGCGGCGTTCACGGGACTTTTGGTTTTCGCACGCGGCTGAGGCCTTGAAATTACCGCATGAAATGACTTTATCGGCTTGAACGCACGAAAAGGGATGGCACAGGCATGATCTTTATCGGCATCGCCATCCTGATCGTGGCCGCCATCACCCTGATGATCAATGCCGATGCGGGCACCCTGGTGGGACTGAGCCAGGAGCAGACGGCGCGGCTCGTGCCATTGGTGGTCATTCTCATCGTCATCGCGGCGGGCGTGTTCTCGCGGCGAAGGAAATTTTCCGAATTGTTTGGCGGCGTGCTGCTGTGGGCGGGCATTTTTGGCGTCGCCATGCTGAGCTATGCCTATCGCGATGAGCTTACGGGCATTGCAGGCCGGGTGGCCGGGGAACTTCAGCCGGGCGTGGCGCTGGTGGATGCCGAGCGGGGCACGGCGACATTCCGGCGCGGTATTGGCGGGCATTTCGAGATCGCCGCGACGATCAACGGACATAGGACGCCGATGATCTTCGATACGGGCGCGAGCGCGGTGGTGTTGACGCTGGCCGATGCGCGGGAGGCCGGTATCGATACGGCCAATCTGCGCTTCACCATTCCCGTTTCGACAGCCAATGGCATGGGCCAGGCGGCGCGGGTGAAGCTAGACCAGCTTGAGGTTGGCGGCATCGTGCGCCAGGGCGTAGTCGCTTTCGTCACCGAAGAAGCGGCGCTGGAAACCAGCCTATTGGGCATGACGTTTCTGGAAACGCTCAGCCGCTACAGTGTGACGCAGAACTCGCTGGAATTGGTCGACTAGCTGGCGACCGCGAGAGCGGGACGATCCACCGCTTCATAGGCGCGCAGGATGACCGAGGCGTCGGCGCCGGGCTTGCAGGCATCCACACTCAGAATCTGGCGGAACTGGCGGGCGCCGGGCAGGCCGTTGGCGAGGCCGAGCATGTGGCGGGTGATGTTGTTGACGCGGGTGCCATTGCCGGCTTCGCGCCGGGCATAGTCGGCCATAGCCTGCATGATGGCTTCGAGCGTGACCGGCGGAGTGGTTGCGCCGAAGAAGCGGCTATCGACCTGCGCCAGCAGCATGGGATTGTGATAGGCGGCGCGGCCCAGCATGACGCCATCCATATGGGCGAGTTCGGCCTCGGCGGTTTCCAGCGTTTCGATGCCGCCATTGATCATGACGGGCAGCGGGGCCAGACGCGGGCGCAGGCGGTGCACGCGATCATAATCGAGCGGCGGGATGGTGCGGTTTTCCTTGGGGCTGAGGCCCTTGAGCCAGGCCTTGCGGGCGTGGACATAGAGAGCGTCGACGCCCGCCGCGACCATGGTGTCGGCGAAGCGATCAAGGCTTTCCTCGGTGTCCTGATCATCGATGCCGATGCGGCATTTGACCGTTACCGGGCGATCGGTGGCGTCGCGCATGGCGCGGACGCATTCGGCCACGAGGTCCGGCTCGGCCATGAGGCAGGCGCCGAACCGGCCCGACTGGACGCGATCGGAGGGGCAGCCGACATTGAGATTGATCTCGACATAGCCGGCTTTATGGGCAAGGCGCGTAGCGGCGGCGAGTTCGACCGGATCGGAGCCGCCCAGCTGCAGGGCGACGGGCTGCTCGAGCGGGTCGAAGCGCAAATGGCGCTGCGCATCGCCATGCACGATGGCGGCGCTGGTGACCATTTCGGTGAACAGCAGAGCATGGCGCGACAGCTGGCGATGGAGGAACCGGCAATGCCGATCCGTCCAGTCCATCATCGGCGCCACGGAAAATTTTCTGTCTAACCTGTTCATCGCACTATGCTTTTCGATCCACAGCCGCGACAGGCGTCGCATATGGGGCTCAGTTGCCGCCTTGATATAGGGTTTTCGTGGGAGGGAAATAGCCCAACGTTCAGGCCAGGGCCACGATTATGTGTGCCTGGATCTGTGCGGCGACCGCACCGCTGCCATGCCTGGCCGCCAGCGCGGCAGCGACTATGTCGGTTACGGAGGCCAGTTCACCCGGCTTTCTGGCCTCGATTTCGTTGCGCAGCAACGTGCCCTGGCAATAGGCGATGGCGGGAATGCGCGGGGAGGATGCGCGGCTTTGTTCGGCTCTGGTTTCGATGGCGATATCGGTGAAACCGGCGGCCTCCAGCTCGCGGCGGATCAGGGCTTTGTCGTGATAGCCATGCGGCGTGCGGGCCAGGAAGCGCGGCGGATCATTGGGGAAGATTTCGGCCAGGGCGTTCGTCACGTCATTGGCAAAGATGTTTTGCTCGATGCGGTCCCAGACGTTGAAGATGAAATGCCCGCCGGGCTTGAGGACGCGTCTTGCTTGCTGATAGCCCGCGACGCGGTCGGGAAAGAACATGGCGCCGAACTGGCAACAGACCAGATCGAAGGCCGCATCTTCAAAGGGGAGCACCAGGGCATCGGCCTGGCGCCAGGTGATCCGGGGGTCGGCAGGTTGTTGCGAGGCGGCGTAGTCGACCATTGGCTGGTTGAGGTCGGTGACGAGATAGCTGGCGCCCGGGGGCAGGACCGGCGCCAAAGCGCGCGTGACAACGCCGCTGCCGGCGGCGGTTTCGAGGACGGCACTGGGCGACAAGGAGGCGGCGCGCCGCGCCATATCGGCGGCGTATGCCTCAAAAATCAGCGGCACCATGTAGCGGTCGTAGTTTTCCGGGATCGAGCCGGCAAAGACCTTGTCAGTTTCCAGCACGACCGATCACCCGTTACCCGTTTGATGGCTCGCTTGAAGTCCCGGTGACGATAGCGCCGATCGGGTGGCGGGGCAATGATCCGGTCGGATTGGGCTGGATCAAGCGAGCCAGATAAGCATTATGCTAATAGCCGCCAGGCACCAGGAGAACGTGAGATGTATCAGCGCATTGTCGTCGCCATCGATGGGTCGGAACTGTCCGACAAGGCCTTTCGTCACGCGCTGGGGCTGGCGGGCCAGCTCAAGGCCAAGTTGATCGCGGTGACTGTGAGCGATCCGTCGCTGATCCTCACCTCGGGCACGGAGATGATGCAGGTCAATACTACGACCGTGATCAATGAATTGAACCGCGCCAAGGAAGAAGGCGCCGCCCGAATTCTGGGTGCGGCGAAGGAAGCGGCGGCCGCAGCGGGGCAGCCGATCGAGGCATTGCATGTGCCCGATAGCGAGACGGCGGACGGCATTTTGGAGACGGCCAAAAGGCAGGGCGCGGACCTGATCGTGATGGGTTCGCATGGCAGGCGCGGGCTGGGGCGGCTCTTGCTCGGCAGCCAGGCGGCGGAGGTGCTGGCGCATTCGAACATTCCGGTTCTGGTCGTCAAATAACGCAGACCTGCACTAACATGTTAGCGCTGGCGCAAGACGCGGAATTGCAGTATTGCCGCTGCAAATTCAAGCGAGCGCCAGACCATGACCACGCCCCGTTTCATCGCCGTCATCGATATCGGCAAGACCAATGCCAAGGTGGTGTTGATCGACCGCGACGATGCGCGACAGATCGGGGCGCGCAGCACGCCCAATACGGTCAAGCGGGACGGGCTTTATCCGCATGCCGATGTGGAGCGGCTGTGGGCGTTCATTCTGCAGAGCCTTGGCGAATTGCATGCCGAACACGGCATTGATGGCATTTCGATCACCACGCATGGCGCGACCGCCGCGCTGATCGGGGATGATGGGCTGGCCCTGCCCGTGCTCGATTATGAGCACGGTGCGCCGGGTGATGTGGCTGGCTATGCCGAGGCGCGGCCCGATTTCAGCGAGACCTTGTCGCCGCGCCTGCCGAATGGGCTCAACCTTGGGGCGCAGATTTTCTGGCAGAGCCGGACTTTTCCGGAGCAATTTGCGCAGGTGCGGCAGATTCTGACCTATCCGCAATATTATGCCTGGCGGCTGACCGGGGTGGCGGCGAGCGAAGTGACGTCGCTGGGCTGCCACACGGATTTGTGGGCGCCGGACAAGGCGGATTTTTCCTCCCTGGTGAGCAATGAGGGCTGGCGGGGGCTGTTCCCGGTGGTGAAGCCGGCTGCGTCGGTTTTGGGAAATCTGCTGCCGGAACTGGCGGCGGCGACGGGGCTGCCGGTGACGACGCCGGTGACCTGCGGCATTCACGATTCCAATGCGTCACTCGTGCCGCATCTGGGGACGCGGCAGGCGCCGTTCACCATTTTGTCCACGGGCACCTGGGCCATTGCCATGACGGTGGGCGGGGATACCGGGCGGCTGGATTCCGAGCGGGACAGCCTGGCTAATGTGGACGCCTTTGGCCGCCCGGTGCCGACGGCGCGGTTCATGGGCGGACGGGAATTCGACATGTTGGTGCCGGGGGCGGTCGAGCCTTCCGAGGCTGATATTGCCAAGATCATCGTAGCGGAAATTCAGGCGTTGCCGAGCTTTACGCCCGGTGTGGGGCCCTACCCCCATCATGAGGGGCGCTGGACGCATAATCCGGCTGGCTTGAGCATTGGCGAGCGCAGTGCGGCGGTGGCGCTGTATCTGGCGCTGGTGACGCGGCAATGCCTCGATTTGAGCGGGCTGGGGCGCGAAATCGTCATCGAAGGGCCGCTGGCGCGCAACACGCTGTTCGGGCGGGCGCTGTCGACGCTGGCAGGTGTGCCGGTGACGGCATCGGGTGACGCGACCGGGACAAGCCTTGGCGCGGCCATGCTGTTTGGCGGGCAGGCCGGAACGGCAAAGGCAGGCGTGGTGCTGGAACCACTCGCGGCAGACGGCTTTGATGCTTATGCCAGGAGTTGGCTCGCCAAACTCTAAGCACACGAGCCTTGCAGCAAGCGCTGTTGTGAAGCGGACCTTGTGTGCTTAGCTCAACAGCAGCACACAAGGAGACTTGATATGACCGCCGCCAAGCACCGAATTGTCATTATCGGCGGCGGCTTTGGCGGCTTGTCGGCGGCGCAAACACTGGCCGGCGCCGATGTGGACGTGACGCTGATCGACCGGCGCAATCACCATCTGTTCCAGCCCCTGCTCTATCAGGTGGCGACAGCCTCGCTCAGCACCTCGGAAATCGCCTGGCCGATCCGCAGCATTCTGCGCAAGCGGGATGATGTGCGAACGCTGCTCGCCACGGTGACCGGTGTCGATACCGCAGCCAAGACGGTTGCGATCGAGGACGGAGAGCCTGTTCCCTATGACAGCCTGATCATCGCCACCGGCGCGCGGCATGCCTATTTCGGGCATGACGAATGGGAGCAATTCGCGCCCGGGCTCAAGACGCTGGAAGACGCCACGACCATTCGGCGCAAGCTGTTGCTGGCGTTCGAGGCGGCGGAGCGGGAGAGTGATCCGGCCAAGCGACAAGCCTTGATGACCTTCGTTATCATTGGGGCCGGGCCGACTGGCGTAGAACTGGCTGGCGCCATTATCGAGCTGGCCAAGATCAGCCTCAAAGACAATTTCCGCGTGATTGAGCCGGAAAAAGCGCGCGTAGTCCTGATCGAGGGCGGCCAGAAGGTGTTGGCCAACTTCAAGCCGGAGCTGTCGGAATACACGCTGGGCGCGCTGCGGAGGCTGGGCGTTGAAGTGGAGCTGGGCGCGGCGGTGACCAGTGTCGATGCCAATGGCGTGGTTTATGGCGACAAGCGGATCGAGGCCAATACGATCATCTGGGCCGCCGGTGTGCAGGCGTCGCCGGCCGCCAAGTGGCTGGGCGTCGAGCCGGATCGGGCCGGGCGAGTGCGGGTCGAGCCGGATATGAGCGTGCCGGGGCTGCCGGAGGTGTTTGTGGTGGGCGACACCGCGAGCATTGCCATGCCCGATGGCAAGCCGGTGCCCGGCGTGGGCGACGCGGCCAAGCAGAGCGGGCGGCATGCGGCCAATGTCATCAAGGCGCGGCTGGCGGGTGACAATAGCGCCAAGCCGTTCCGCTACAAGCATGCGGGCGACATCGCCACGATCGGCAAGCGGGCGGCAGTGATCGATTTTGGCTGGATCCGGCTCAAGGGTTGGATCGCCTGGTGGGTATGGGGGCTGGCCCATATCTATTTCCTGATCGACACCAAGAACCGGCTGTTTGTAGCGATGAGCTGGCTGTGGATCTACCTCAGCGGCCAGCGCAGCGCCCGGCTGATCACGCAGGGCGGTGCGACCAAAAAGGCGCCGATCGAGGAAATAAAATAGCTTGTATGCGCATTAACATGCGCATATTCTACGCGAAAGACGGAGGCAGACATGGCCAATGCGGTTCGGCGGGCAACCAATGTGACGATCGACCAGACGCTGCTGGATGAAGCCAAGGGGCTGGGGCTCAACATCTCGCGGGCGGCAGAAACTGGCATTGAGACGGCTGTCCGTGCGGAGAAGGAACGGCTTTGGCAGGTTGAGAATACCGAGGCTATTCAAAGCTCCAACGATTATGTCGAGAAGTATGGGCTCCCACTCGCCAAATACCGCGTCTTTTGATGGCGCGGTTTGACATCTGCCGAGACACCGATGGGCAGACCTATCTTGATGTGCAGGCAAGCGTGCTATCCGGCCTCAATACGCGGCTGCTGGTGCCGCTCATGCCGCCAGATCAAGCACCAAGCCCAGCGCGCCGGCTCAATCCCATATTCGTTGTCGATGGCGAGCGGCTGGTTATGGTGACGCAGTATCTCGCTGCGGTTCCTACTTCTGAGCTTGGACCATCAATGGGCTCGCTCGTCGGATATGCCGACGAGATCAGCGCCGCACTCGATATGGCATTTTACGGCTTCTAGCCCTCCTCCGCCACCGGCGTGACCGGCTTGGCCAGTTGGCGTTCGCGGAGCCAGAGGTAGAAGCCGCTGAGGATCACGACGGGGGCGCCGAGATAGAACCAGAGGTCGGGCGGTTGCTGGAAAACCAGCCAGCTGATGATGGCGACGAAGACAATCTGGACATAGGCGAAGGGCGCCAGCGTCGAGGCCGGAGCGAAGCGGTGGGCGACGGTGATGAATTGATGGCTGGTGAAGCCGATCACGCCGATGCCGATAAAGACCAGCCATTGCAGCGGGTTGACTGGCCATTGCCAGGTGAAGAAGGCGAAGGGCAGGAGCACGATGGTCGCCAGGGCGGCGCCATAGAATTGCTGGGTCGCCACCGAATCCACGCCCGCCAGCTTGCGGGTCAGCAGGGCGTAAAGCCCGTAGAAGCAGGCGCCGCCCAGGGAGAGCAGCGTGGCAGGGTGGAAGGTTTCGCTGCCCGGACGCACGATGATCAGGACGCCGAGAAAGCCGACGGCAATCGCGGTCCAGCGGCGCCAGCCGACATGCTCGCGCAGCAGGAAGACCGAGAGCGCGCAGATAATCAGCGGCGTGGTGAAGGTGATGGCGCCGGTGACGGTCAGCGGCAGGTACCGCACGGCGGTGAAATTGCACAGCGTCGAGCCGATCAGGGCGCCGGAGCGGAGAATTTCGATCTTGAGATTGCGGGTGCGCCACAGCGCGGCGCCCTGGCGCGGCAGGTTGATCGCCGTGACGATACCAAGATGGATGACATAGCGCGCGAACATGATCTGCAGCGCCGGCAGGCCGATCAGGCCAAGCCACTTGGCCGAGCTGTCGAGACAGGTGAACAGGAAATAGGCACAGAACACGAGCCCAATACCCAGCAGGCGGCGCTCCTCAATGGGCGCGATATTCGTCGACATGGCAGGTCCAGATGGCGGCGCGGGGAGTGCGCGGCTGCCGCCCAGCGTTGGAAGATCGGTGGGGCGATGTCAATGTCGGCGGAGGATATTTCGCCCGGCCGGATGGTCCGGCCGGGCGCTTTGTGGTTTTAGAACGTATCGGCCAGCGTGCGCAGCTTGAGGCTGGCCGACAGGGCTGTCACCGAGGCGGTAGCGCCATGGCGCGGGGTGAAGGTGAGTTCGGTCTTGCGGCCGGGCAGCAGCGTCAGGGCGTTGTCGGAGAAATAGCCGGGCAGATCGACGGAGGCAGTGACGAAGAGTGCCGGCTTGTCGGTCGCAAGCGTCAGCAGCGGAGCGCCGTCGCGCTCCGACCATTCGGCGGTGACAGTGGGCGTGACCAGCTCGTAAGCCTTGTAGGGCTTGGGGAAATAGTCGTTTTCGCCGAGCAGCTTGCCCGACGCGTCCTTCCAGGAGAAGAACAGGAACTCGTCTTCGGCCAGATCGGCAAAATCCACGCTGGCGAGAGCGAGGGCGGCGTCTGGGCCGATTGCGGCATTGGTGGATGACACGACGCGATCGCCGCCGCCGATTTTGACGGCGCGAATTTCAAGCGCGACGCTGACCGGGCGGGCGGTATCGTTGATGCCCTTGAAGACGATGCGGTCGGGCGGCGCGCCTTCGACGGGGGTGCCGCGCGAATTCTTGAGCACTACGTCGTGCTCGGGCACGGCGACGACATTGACCGGCAGGAAGAAGCGCTTGGCCATATATTGCAGCAGTTTCCACTGCCCGCCGTAATCGAGGCTCGACCAGGAGGCGACCGGCCAGATGTCGTTGATCTGCCAATAGAGCGTGCCCATGCAACGCGGCTTGGTGGAGCGCCAATATTCGATGGCGGTCTTGATGGCGAGGCCCTGCTGGATTTGGCTCAAAAACACCATCTGATCGAAATCGCGCGGGAAGCGGAAATAGCGCGTCATGGTTTCGAGAATGCGGGCATTGCCGCCAGCATTGCGCTGGTGGTTTTCCATCACCGGGGAGGACGGATTGCGGTCCTTGGGCTCGGTGAAGGTCTCGATGACATTCATCGAGGTGAAGGACTGGAAGCCGAACTCAGACGCGAAGCGCGGATTGACGGTGCGATAAGCCTCAAAGCTCTTGGCCGAGTGCCAGACGTCCCAATAATGGGTGTCGCCACGGGTATCGGCATGCCAGCCGTCTGAGAAATCGAGGTAGCCCATGGAGGGCGAAGACGGCCAGAAGCGGCGGATGGGGTCTTCGTCCTCGACGATATTGCCGAGCATGGAATTGAGGCGGTCGTAATTGGCGACGTAGCGCTCAGGCGCGGCCTTGGTTTCCTCGTACCAGCCGAGGGAGCCGATCACTTCATTGTCGCCGCACCACAGGGCGATGGCGGCGTGGTGCGAGAGGCGGCGGATCTGCTGGGTGATTTCGGTGCGGACATTGTCGAGGAATGGGCGATCCGAGGGATAGCTCATGCAGGCGAACATGAAATCGTGCCAGAGCAGGATGCCGAGTTCGTCGCAGAGATCGTAGAAATAGTCGGGCTCATACTGGCCGCCGCCCCAGATGCGGAGCATGTTCATATTGGCGGCCTTGGCGCTATCGAGCAGGTCGCGAATGACGGCGGGGGTGATGCGGGATGGGATGGCGTCGGCCGGAATCCAATTGGCACCCATCATGGTGATGTCGCGGCCATTGATGCGGCATTTGAACGTGTGGTCGATCTCGTCTTTTTCGATGACCCATTCGAGCTTGCGCAGGCCGATCTTGCGGGTGGTCTTTTCGCCTTCGAGATTGGTCACGAGCTCATAAAGCGGCTGGGCGCCCTGCCCGGCTGGCCACCACAGTTTGGGATTGTGGATGGTCAGGTTGTGGGTGACGACATTGTCGCCTTTGTTGACCACGACCTTGTCGGTGATGGTCTGGCCATCGATGGAATGTTCGATCTCGACCTCTCCGTGGGCGAAGGCGAAGAGGTGGGTCTTGATGGCGAGTTCGACCGAGTGTTGGCCATGGGCCTGATCGACCTGCACGCTATCCTGGCGAGCGAGGCGCGATTTGCGCAGGCTCATGGTGCCATAGACGCCGATGGGCATGAGGCAGATGCCCCAATCCCAACCCGCATGGCACGCGGCCTTGCGGACGAAATTCATGTGGATGCCCTTCAGCCCGTTGGTCTGGTAATTCTTGGTGAAGGGGATCGGGAATGGGTGCGCGTCGGCACGGGCCTTGGCGACATCGGGGGTGATGTCGAATTCGATGCGCAATGTGTTCTCGCCAACACGGACCTTGCCGGTGACGTCGATATCGTTGCGGACGAAAGAATTCTGGGTTTTGGCGATGATCTCGCCATTGAGCAGGATGGTGGCGATGCAATCGACTTCGGCCAGGGTCAGCGTCAGATAGCCCTCGATATCGGCCGCCGTTGCGGTAAAATCGCGTTCGACATTCCAGGCCGTTTCACCGACCCACATGACGGTTTTTTCGTTTTCGCCGTAATAGGGATCGGGCAGGCGATCGGCTGCCAGCAGGGCCGAATGCACATCGCCGGGCAGCGTGATCGGCACCGCGATATCGCTGGTCGGTGAGGACAGGTTGAAGACGCCGCCCAGATCGAGGGCGGAATAGGCCGGTGCTGACATTGAGATCTCCTCCAAGACGCCGCGAGCGGGCATCTGTCCTTGCGAAGTGCTTATGCAATCGATTTCGGAAACGGTTTTTAGCCTGTTCGGACCGAATCGCCAATGGGCGAAAGCAGATTTTTGCAACGTTGCGGAAGCCGGCAACTAGGTCAGCACGGGTTACCGATGTATTAGGGGTTGATTGCGTAATATGCCCCGACGAGGGGGCTCGTAGACCATGTCGCTATTTGACAGATTGGCCGGGCGCTATGCCCCGCGGCCGAAAGACCAGGAGCTTGCGCTGGCCCAGGCGCGCTCCTTCATCCGCCAGGCTCCCGTGCTTTATGCCATCCTCGTGGCCAACAGCATTCTGCTGGCCGTAACGCAGAGCGCGGCGCCGGCCCTGTTGCGCTATGGCGTGCCCTGCCTGCTCATACTGGCGTGCCTTGCGCGGCTGGGCATGTGGTGGAGCAAGCGGCATAGCGATCTGACGGGCGAGCAAGCCGCTGCCTTGCTCACCAGCACGACCTATGTGGCCATTTCGCTGTCGCTGGCGTTCTCGGCCTGGGCGCTGGCGCTGTTTCCGCATGGCGATGCCTTTCAGCAGGCGCATGTGGTGTTCTACATGGCCATTACCAGCATTTGCTGTCTGTTCTGCCTCAGCTATCTGCGGGTCGCAGCGGCTTTGTCGGCATTGGGCGTGCTGTTGCCGTTCTTTGGTTTTTTCGCCTTTAGCGGCAATCCGGTACTGGTGGTGCTGGCGATCAATCTGCTGCTGATCACCCTGGCCTTGCTGGTGGTGGTGGCGGGCAATTCGCGTGATTTCGCAGCTCTTGTCGCTTCCCGTTCGGAGACGGCGCGGCAGCAGGATGAGGCGCAAAACCTCTATGCGGAAAACGAGCGGCTGGCGCATCTGGATAGCCTGACCGGATTGCCCAACAGGCACACTTTTCACCGCGAATTGCAGGCGCGGCTGGATGCGGCTGCCGCCGCTGGCAAACGGCTGAGCGTGGCGCGGCTCGATCTCGACAAGTTCAAATCGGTCAACGAGATTTTCGGCCACGCCGCGGGTGATCGTGTGCTGCAGGAAGTCGCCAACCGCACCCGCGCGCTGGGCGCGTATGTGGCCCGGCTCGACAATGCCCAGTTCGGATTGATTTGCGACGAACCGCGTACCGAGACGCAGGCTGCCGCCTGGGGCGAGACATTGTGCGCAGTGGTGCGGCGCCCTTTCGTCTTTGCCGAGGCGAGCTTGCATGTCACGGCGTCGGCCGGGGTGGCGCTGTCGCAACCCGGAGACCGGGCCGAAATCCTGTTCGATCGAGCCGACTATGTGACCTCGGTCGCCAAGCGGGAGGCGCGGGGGGGCGCCGTGGTGTTCTCCGCGCGGCACGAGGAGGAAATCAGCCGGGTGCGCGCCATGGAGCACGCCCTGCACACGGCCGACCTCGATGAGGAAATCTATGTGCTGTTCCAGCCGCAATTCGATATCTCGCTCGACCGCGTCACCGGTTACGAAGTGCTGGCGCGCTGGCGCAGTCCGGTATTGGGTGAGGTATCGCCAGCCGATTTCATTCCGATGGCCGAGCATTCCGGCATCGTGCCCAAGATCACGCAGGCCGTGGTGCGCAAGGCCCTGGCGGTGATCGACCAATTGCCGCCGCCGATGCGGCTCTCGGTCAACCTCTCGGCGCATGACGTCAGCTCGATGACGGCTATCGAGGGCATCGTGTCGCTGATCGGGAAGGCGGGAACGCCCTGCCGGATCGATTTTGAAATCACCGAAACGGCGGTGATGGGCGATATGCAACAGGCCAATGCGGCGCTGCTGGCGCTGTTGGCGCTGGGCTCGCGGATTGCGCTGGATGATTTCGGCACCGGCCATTCGAGCCTGACGCATGTGCAGAAACTGCCGCTGGACCGCATCAAGATCGACCGCAGCTTCGTGGCCGTGGTCAATAGCGACGCGACCAGTCGCGCCATTATCAAGACCACGATCGATCTGTGCCGCAATCTGGGTGTGTCCTGCGTGTTCGAAGGGATCGAGACGGAGGAACAGCTTGAGGCCTTGCTGGGCTTGGGCGGCTCGGTGATGCAGGGCTATCTGTTTGGCCGGCCGATGACCCAGCAGATGATGCTGGAAAAGCTATCGAGCCCGCAGCCGGGCTGGCAGGCCAGCCGCAATCGCCTGTTCGGCGCCGGAAAGTAAACGGGCCCCGCGATGGCAGGGCCCGTCTGGATTATTGCGCCGCTTCTTCGGGCTGGTCGGCGTCGATGAAGCCGCCCGACTGGCGGTGCCAGAGGCTGGCATAGATGCCACCGGTTTCGAGCAATTGGGCATGGGTACCCTGCTCGACCACGACGCCCTTATCGAGCACGACCAGACGGTCCATCATGGCGATGGTGGAGAGACGGTGGGCGATGGCGATCACCGTCTTGCCCTTCATCAGCAATTGCAGCTGCCCTTGAATCGCTGCCTCGACCTCGCTGTCGAGGGCGGAGGTGGCTTCGTCGAGCACCAGGATCGGCGCATTCTTGAGCAGAACGCGGGCGATGGCGATACGCTGGCGCTGTCCGCCCGAGAGCTTGACGCCCCGCTCGCCGACATGGGCATCGAACCCCCTGCGACCCTGCAGGTCGCTCAGCCCCTCGATGAAGCTTGTGGCCTCGGCAAGGTCGGCGGCTTCGCGCATCATCTCCTCGGTCGCGTCGGGGCGGCCATAGACGATGTTGTCGCGCACCGAGCGGTGCAGCAGGGAGGTGTCCTGCGTCACCACACCGATATTGGCGCGCAGGCTATCCTGCGTGACCTTGGCAATGTCCTGCCCATCCACGAAGATATGGCCATCGGCGCGATCGTAGAAACGGAGCAGCAGGTTGACGATGGTCGACTTGCCCGCGCCGGAGCGGCCGACCAGGCCGATCTTTTCGCCCGGGCGGATATGCAGGTTGAGATGGTCGATCACGCCGGTTTTCTTGCCGTAGTGGAACGAGACATTCTCGAACTTGATATCGCCCTTGACGGGGCCGATGGGCTGGGCGCCCGGAGCATCGGAGACGACGCGGGGAAGCGAGAACGACGCAATGCCATCCTTGACCGTGCCGATATTTTCGAACAGGGCCGACATTTCCCACATCACCCATTGGCTCATGCCCTGGAAGCGCATGACGAGGCCCAGCGAGACGGCCAGCGCGCCCGGGCTCATCAGCCCCTGCATCCACAGCCAGATGCCGGTTGCCCCTACCGCAAAGAGCAGCAGCGCATTGGACCACAGCACCAGCATGTTGAGCACGGTGAACAGCCGCATCTGCCGGTAGACGGTGTCCAAGAACTCGTCCATCGCCTCCTTGGCATAGCCCTCCTCGCGATTGGAATGGCTGAAGAGCTTGACCGTGGCGATATTGGTGTAGCTGTCGACGATACGGCCGGTCATCATCGAGCGCGCATCGGCCTGCGCCTGGGAAATCTTGCCCATGCGGGGGATGAAATAGAACATCATCGAGACATAGGCGGCGAGCCAGACCAGGAACGGAATGGCCAGCCGCCAATCGGCCGAAGCCGCCAGGATCACCGCGCCGGTGAAGTAGACGACGACATAGACCAGCATGTCGAGCAGCTTCATGACCACTTCGCGCACCGCGAGCGAGGTCTGCATCAGCTTGGCGCCAATGCGGCCGGCAAACTCATCCTGGAAATAGCTCATCGACTGGCGGATGAGGTAACGATGGCTCATCCAGCGGATGCGCTGCGGGAAATTGCCCAGCAGGGTCTGGTGCATGGTCAGCGTCGACACCAGCGCGAATGCTGGCAGGACGAAGATGACCATCGCGCCCATAAGGGCGAGCTTCCAGCCGTCGGTCTGCAGGAAGGTGTCGGGATTTGCCCCGGCCAGCCAGTTCACCACATCGCCGATAAAGCCGAAGATGATGATTTCGCCGATGGCCACGGCCGCGGCGGCAAACGCCATCAGCGCCAGCCACTTCTTGGCGCCCTGGCTGTAATAGAGGCAGAACGCCAGCAAGCCCTTGGGCGGCTCGGTTGGTTCCGTCGAGGGGTAGGCTTCCAGGCGCCGTTCAAACCAACGCAACATTGTTATTCACCATAGTTTCTGGCCCGCGGGCCCAGCGTTCATGGCCAGAGCCTCTAAGACCTCAAGCATGGTTGAGGTCAAGGCAGAACTGACCGATGGCGCGTAAAGCCGGACGGGAAATTTGGATACCGCGCTCGATACGCCCGCAATTGGCCAGAGGAGCAGCGTGTCGCGGCTTGTAGTGCCTTCGTCCCCATGCCGTCCACTTGGCGAGAAGAAAGAACCGATGCAGTCGCGAGCCCGTTAAGATACACCAAAGAACCGAGTCTGCTGTAGCCGGGCAGACACACTTATTTTCAGACTGTCAGTGACTGGATGTAGCCATGCGCACGGAAACCGAGCACACGATCTATCTCAAGGATTATGCCCCCAGCCCCTACAAAATCACGGCGGTCGATCTCGATTTCCGCATTCTGGCCGACACGACCCGGGTGCGTGCGCTGCTGACTATCGAGCCGCAAGCCGAGACGGTACCGGGCACACCGTTGGTGCTGGACGGGGATGGGCTCAAGCTCAGTTCGGTTGCTATCGATGGCGCGCCGCTGGCGCTTGTTGCCTATGCGGCCGATGACGATGGCCTGACCATTATCGAGCCGCCGCTACGCCGCTTCGTGCTGGAAACCGAAGTCACGCTCAAGCCTGAGGGCAATCTCAAGCTGATGGGGCTCTACCGCTCGAGCGGCACCTGGTGCACGCAATGCGAGCCCGAAGGGTTTCGGCGCATCACCTATTATCTCGACCGACCCGACAATCTGGCCACCTTCAAAGTCACCATGACAGCGCCGCGCGACCTGGCGCCGGTGCTGCTGGCCAATGGCAATCTGGTGGGTCAGGGCGATGCGGGCGACGGCATGCATTTTGCGGTGTGGGAAGATCCGTTCCCCAAGCCGGCTTATCTCTTCGCGCTGGTGGCAGGGGATCTCGGCTCGATTACCGACAGCTTCACCACCGCCTCGGGCCGCAAGGTGGACCTGGCGATCTATTGCGAGCATGGCAAGGAAGAGCAATGCCATTGGGCCATGGACAGCCTCAAGCGCTCGATGGCCTGGGACGAAAAGCGCTTCGGGCGCGAATATGACCTCGACATCTTCAACATCGTCGCCGTCTCCGATTTCAACTTCGGCGCGATGGAAAACAAGGGCCTCAATATCTTCAACGACAAGCTGGTCTTCGCCCAGCCGGCAACGGCGACCGATGCCGATTATGAGAATATCGAGCGCGTCATCGCACATGAATATTTCCACAATTGGACTGGCAACAGAATCACTTGCCGGGACTGGTTCCAGCTCTGCCTCAAGGAAGGGCTGACGGTTTATCGCGACCAGGAATTCACCAGCGACGAGCGCAGCCGGGCGGTGAAGCGCATTTCGGATGTGGTGACGTTGCGCTCGGCGCAGTTCCCCGAGGATGGCGGCCCGCTGGCCCACCCGGCGCGGCCGGACCAGTATCGCGAGATCAACAACTTCTATACGCCGACCGTCTACGAAAAGGGCGCCGAGATCGTCCGCATGCTGGCGACGCTGCTGGGCGAAGCCGGTTTCCGCAAGGGGATGGACCTCTATTTCGAGCGCCACGACGGCGACGCGACCACGATCGAGGCTTTCCTTGCCGTGTTTGCCGAAGCCAATGACGTAGACCTTGAGCAGTTCAAGACCTGGTATCTGCAGGCCGGCACGCCGCGCCTGACCATGAGCGACAGCTATGATGCAGTCAGCCAGACCTATACGCTCAAGCTGGGCCAGGAGACGCTGCCGACGCCGGGCCAGCCAACCAAGCAGGCGCTGGTGCTGCCCATCAAGTTCGGGCTGATCGGCCCCAATGGCAGCCCGATGGGCTGGAGCGCGGTGAGCGGCGGCGAGGTGCGGGACGACATGATCGTGTTGCGCGAGGCCAGCGCCGAGATCACCTTCAAGGGCATTGCCAACAAGCCGGTGCCCTCGCTGCTGCGCGAGTTTTCGGCGCCGGTGAACCTCGACACCAATCTGACGCAGGACGACCGCCTGTTCCTCGCCCAGCACGACAGCGATCCCTATGGCCGCTGGCAGGCTTTGCAGGATGTGGCGACCGCGCTGGCGGTGGACGCAGCGACGGGCAAGCCTTGGTCGGATGCGGCGGTTGCAGGCTTGAGCCGGGCCATGGCCGACACGCTGGCCAACAAGGACCTCGACGACGCGTTCAAGGCGCTGGCCCTCGGCCTGCCGGGCGAGGCGTTGATTGGGCGGACCATCGGCAAGGACATTGACCCGGCCCGCATTCATGAGGTCCGCAATGTCTTGACCAAGGCGGTGTTTGGCCCGCTGGGCCGGGAACTGTTGATTGCCTATACCAACCTGTCGAGCACCCTGCCCTATCAGCCGGACGCTGCGAGCACCGGCCGGCGCGCACTGCGCAATCGGGTTCTGGCGCTCTTGGTCGGTAGCGAGGCGGCGGGTGCATCGGCCCTGGCCGCCACACAATATAGCGAAGCGACCAATATGACCGACCGCTATGCGGCGCTAACCATTTTGGGCAGCGCCTGGACGGCGGAAGCGCCGACCGTGCTGGCCGATTTCCGCACCCGCTTCACCGCCAATCCGCTGGTGTTCGACAAGTGGCTGATGGTGTCGGCGCTGGCGCAGGATAAGGGTGTGCTGGAGCGCATCAAGGCAATCCTGGCGGCGCCCGACTTCCCCAAGTCCAATCCCAATCGGCTGCGCTCGCTGCTCGGCTCATTCGTGATGAGCAATCCAGCGCAGTTTACCCGTCCTGATGGCGCGGCGTTCCGCTTCATTACTGACGTCGTGGCCGATATCGACACCCGCAATCCGCAGGTCGCGGCACGGGTGCTGACCGGCTTCCGTATCTGGCAAATGCTGGAGCCGCAGCGTCGCGAAGCAGCCCGTTCCGCGCTTACCGCGCTGCAGGCGGGCGGCAAGCTCAGCCGCAACACGGCCGATATCCTGGCGCGCATGCTGGCGGAGTAACGCAAGCGGAAAATAGAAGAATTTTTCTTCTGCCGCTAAGTGATTCAAACGACTCTCGAATTTGCCCAACGGCGTCCAGGCCCCCATTGGGGGGTCTGGACAAGGCACCCCGGCTTGATTCATGCTTTGTTAAGGGCAAATCGGGTTAGGGCAAACCCATATCATTTACAGGAGCATTCCATGCGGTCGGCGGAGCAATCCGGCGCCGGCGCCGAAGGATTCGGCGCGGGCCAAGTACAGTCCGAGTTTGACCGCCCCAAGGGCCGCGTGGCCGCTCCCTCTTCTCTGGCCGCTCGTTTCCGGGTCTCTCCCATCACGGCTGCCGTGGCGCTGACCTCGCTGCTCGCGGCGACCCTGTTTTTCATCTATGACAGCGCTCGCACCCTCGATGACGTGCAGCGCGAGCTGGCCATGATCGGCACCGCCATCGCCGCTGACATTGCCGACGTTTCCCCGGAATCCGCAGAAGTGGCGCTCAAGGACTCGGCGGGCCGTTATGCCAGCATCATCAAGGCCAGCCTGACCGGCGCTGACGCCGCCGCACCGACCCTGTTCGGCCAGGCCGTGCCCCTGGGCTCGCATGGCACGCTGGCTCTCGAAGCCGCGCAAATGCCGGCTTTGACGGGCATGGCCACCCGCAGCGGCGTTGCCTTCGGGCTGGCCGCACTCATCACCCTGCTCGTTGCATTCAGGCGCCGTCGAGCAGGCATGCCTGACCTGCTACAGCGCCAGAATTACCAGACGCTGGCCGCCGCCATCCCCATGGGCGTGGCCTGCTGGACCCGGATGGGCGAGCTGATCGTCTGCAATGATCGCTATCGCGACCGGTTGAACCTGGCAGGCGTCAAGGTCAGCTATCATGATGCGGTCAAACGCCTGATCGCTCGGGGCTATATGAAACCGATCAGCGAGGACGAGCATAGCCGCCTGCTCGAGCTGCATGGCGAAGACGGCTCATGCCTGCTGATCGACGAACGCCCGCTGGACGACGGCGCGTTCATGACGCTGGTCAGCGACATTACCGAACGCAAGCGCACCGATACCCTGCTCGCCGCGATCCGCGAGGAGCAACGCCATCTGGCCCGGCGCTATCACGAGGAAAAGCTGCGGGCCGAGGCCGCCAGCCACGCCAAGACCAATTTCCTCGCCCATCTCAGCCACGATATTCGCACGCCGCTCAACCACATTATCGGCTTTGCCGAGCTGATGCGGCACCAGACCTATGGGCCGCTGGGCGATGCGCGGTATGCCGATTATGTCAATTCAATCAAAAGCTCGGGCGAGCATCTGCTGGCTTCGTTCGCCACCATTCTTGATCTGGCGGAGCTTGAGGGTGGCCGTAAGGAATTGCGCAGCGAGCCCGTCTCGGTCGACGCCCTGCTCGATAGCGTGGTGCAGCGCTTCCGCGGCCAGGCACAGCGCGCCGGCGTGAGTTTTGCCCTGCGCCAAGGCTGCGGCGCCATCGTCACCGGCGACCGGCTTGGGCTGCAGCGCATGGTCGGCAATATCGTTGAGAACGCTATCCGCTTCACCCCGGCGCGGGGCCGGATCACCCTCGCCGCCTTCGCCGCCACCGATGGCGTGGTGATCGAAATCACCGACACCGGCATCGGCATGGATGAGGAGCGGCTGGCTTCGCTGTCGCAGCCCTTCGCGCTTGGCGATGCCACCTTTACGCGCGATGGCGTGGGTCCCGGACTGGGCATTTCGATTGCGCGCGCCATTGCCGAACTGAGCGGGGGGCGGCTGGCGATTGATTCCAGCCCCTCGCTGGGGACCACTGTGGCGATATCGCTGCCGGCGCAGCTCGCCAGCCAGGCGCTGGAGGTCGCGGCCTGATGCTCAACCGGGATTGGCATAAGACCCACCGCATGCCTGAGCACCCGACGCTCGACCAAAGAGTGGACTGGCATCTGGCGCATGCCATTGCCTGTGGCTGCCGGGAAATGCCCGACACGATCAAGCGCGAGATCGAAAAGCGTGGCCTTGCCGTTCCGGAGCGGAACCGGCCGAACTAGCTACAGCCCCTTGGCCTTTTCATACCAGGCATCGGCCGCTGCCTGCACTTCAGCACGCATGGCTGCCAAATCCAGTTCCAGCCGCCCGAAATCGGGGTAATGGGTCAGGCCCGCCAGCAATTCCTTGAAGGCTGCGGTCCACGCCTCCTCCTTGAACGGGCTGACCAGGGCCGAGCTCATCACCTGCAACACGGTGGAATAGACCTCGTGGATTTCGGCCAGCCGCATGCCCTGCGGCACCAGCCCCGTCTGACCGAGCCGGGCGAGGACTTGCGCCGTCAAAGCCTGCGGCAGCGCCACGGTCGCCCCAGCAACCAATTGGGCGGATTGGGCGATGAATTCGAGATCGACCAGGCCACCCTTGGCGAGCTTGAGATCGAAGGCATGGCGGGCAGGACGCTCCTTGGCCATCAGCGCCCGCATGGCGACGACATCGGCAATCGTTGTGGCGGCGTCGCGCGGCTGGGCCATGACCTGCCCAACGGCGGCATCGACCTGAGAACCAAAATCGCCATCGGCGGCGATCACGCGGGCGCGGCTGAGCGCCAGATGCTCCCAGGTCCAGGCATTGTCGCGATGATAGGCGCGGAAACCAGCAATAGCCGTGGCGAGCGGGCCGGCATTGCCGGAGGGCCGCAGCCGCATATCGGCCTCATAGAGCACGCCTTCGGCGGTGGGCGCGGTGATGGCGCTGACAAGGCGCTGGGTGAGGCGAGTATAGTAATGATTGGTGCTCAGCGGCTTGTCGCCGGTGGATTCCCCGTCGGGCGCATCATAGAGCAGGATGAAATCGAGATCGGAGGTCACCGTCATTTCACGGCTGGCCATTTTGCCGAAGGCGAGCAGGGCCACGCGGCCGCCCGGCATGGCGCCATGGCGGCGTTCGAATTCGGTGCGCACGCTGCCGAACAGGCGATTGAGCAGGGTTTCCGCAAGGGCGGTGAACTGCTCCCCCGCCCCGCTGGCGCTGACCGTGCCCGAGAGCAGGCCTGCCGCGATGAGGAATTTCTGCTCCTGCCCGATAATGCGTGCACGGTCGATGATTTCCTCATAGGAGCGCGCTTCGGCCAGGAACGCGTCGACCTTGGCGACCAGCACGTCGCGATGGGTCACGTCATTGGCGAAGGCGGGGTCGATCAGGCCATCCATGACATGGGCGCGGTGGATCACCGCTTCGGCCATGCGCGGCGCCGAGGCCAGCAGCTGCACCAGTAGCGTGCGCAGATGCGGATGGCTGCGCAGCAGCGCGAAGAGCTGGACGCCGGTCGGTAGGCGCGAGAGGAAATTGTCAAAGCGCGCCAGCGCTTCGTCGGCATTGCCGGCGTTGCCCAGGGTCACCAACAGGGCCGGCAGCAATTCGGTGAGGTGGGCGCGGGCGGCAGAGGCGCGGGTCGCAGGGTAGCTGCCATAATGCCATTTGCGCACGGTTTCGATAGCCTGATGCGGATCGGCAAAGCCCATGGCGGCCAGGGTTTCGAGCGTGCCCGGATCGTCATCGCTGCCGGTAAAGACCAGATTGCCTTCGCCGCTGCCCAGGGTTTCGCCCTCGGTGAAGAGTTCGGAGTAATAGCCGACGACGCGCTCTAAAGCCGCGCGATAGCCGTTTTCAAACTGGATCAGGTCGGGCTCGCCCATCAGGCGGCCGATGATAGCGACCTCATCGGCAGTGGCGGGCATGACATGGGTCTGCTCGTCGCGCAGCATCTGCAGGCGATTTTCCACGGCGCGCAGGTACCAATAGGTCTGGGTCAGCTCGGTCGACGCCTTGGGCGTGATCCAATTG
This sequence comes from Devosia sp. ZW T5_3, assembly GCF_044987315.1. Lineage (NCBI taxonomy): Bacteria > Pseudomonadati > Pseudomonadota > Alphaproteobacteria > Hyphomicrobiales > Devosiaceae > Devosia > Devosia sp. ZW T5_3. The sequence continues at coordinate 19,970 of NZ_JBJDRE010000020.1, read as the reverse complement.
GCGTCAGCCAGCGCAGCGAGGGCGTGCGCGGTCGGCTTAACGCGCAAAGCCTTGTCGCGGCCGCCGGCGATCAATTGCTGGGTCTGGGTGAAGAATTCGATCTCGCGAATGCCGCCACGCCCCAGCTTGACGTTGTGGCCCTCGACGCGGATATCGCCGACATTCTTGGCGATATTGATCTGACGCTTCATGGCCTGGATATCGGCAATGGTCGCGAAATCCAGATGCTTGCGCCAGACATAGGGCGCCAATTCCTTGAGGAAGGCTTCGCCCACCTGCTTGTCGCCGGCGCAGGCGCGCGCCTTGATCCAGGCGGCGCGCTCCCAATTCTGGCCGCGGCTTTCGTAATAGGCCAAAGCGGCGTCGAAGGAGATGGCGACGGGCGTCGAGCCCGGATCGGGGCGCAGGCGCAGATCGGTGCGGAAGACATAGCCATGCTCGCGCCGCTCCTCCATCAGCCCGACCAGCTTCTGGATCATGCGAGAGTAGACCTTCGTCGCCTCCGCCGGATTGGCAAGCACACCCTTGTCGGGGTCGTAGAAGACGACGATGTCGATATCGGAGGAATAGTTCAGCTCCTGCCCGCCATGCTTGCCCAGGGCGAAGATAGCGAGGCCTGACTGTGCCGCGGTGGCCCGCTCCGGCGGGATGGCCAACAGCCCTTTGGTGCTGGCCTGACGCATCAGGAAATCCAGCGCTGCATCGAGGGCGGCGTCGGCAAGGTCGGACAGTGCAGCGGTGGCTTGTGCCGTGGTCCAGACGCCGCCGGTTTCGGCCACTGCTGCCAGCAGGGCCGTACGGCCCTTGGCGATGCGCAGGACGGGTGAGAGCGCGGCCTCGTCAGCGGCCTCACGGCCCGCCGTTTCGACGGCGGCGGTGATATCGGCAAAGGCGCCATCGGCGGTGTCGGAGAGGGCTCCGGCCAGCCAATCGGCATTGGTCTGTGCCAGGTCGAGCAGATAGGGCGCTGATTCAAGTAACGGCCCCAGCGTCTTGGCAGCGTTGGCAATTATGCCGCGTTGGTCGGCCGGGAGCTCAGCGAGCCAGGCATCAAAACGGGGATGAGCGATCGGCGGCAGGGAGCGGAGCGAAATGACCATGAAAAAGGGATAGCTTGGGGACGTGACGCGAGCAAGCCGTGGGCGCTTCTTCCTTCTCCCCTTGAGGGAGAAGGTGCCCGAAGGTTCACCGAATTCGCGTTTGCGAATTCGGTTGGGATGAGGGGGTGTTGCTGCAAGCATCCAAGCATGGGCGGGCGCAGAACCCCTCACCCTGTCATTTCTGCTGAACGCAGAAATGCCGTCCCTCTCCCTCAAGGGGCGAGGGGAAGAAAGGGCTAGGCGCCTGGTAGATCGATCACGGCGCGGACGCCAGGGGCATTGTCTTCGATCCGGAAGGTCCCGCCATGCAGCCGCGTCACCGCGTCCACCAGCGAGAGCCCCAAGCCGGACCCCGTTTCGGAGCGGCTTTTTTCCAGCCGGACGAAGCGTTCCAGCACCCGTTTGCGGTCTTCCTCGGGAATGCCGGGGCCATTGTCGGCCACTTCGATCAGCACGCGTCCGCCATCGGTGCGCAGGCCCACATTGATGCGGCCCGTGCCTTCGCCTTCGGGCTTGGCGTATTTGACGGCATTTTCGAGCAGGTTGACCATAGCCTGGCCGATCAGTTCGCGATTGGCCCGCAGGTGGACGCCTTCGGCAATAGCGGTTTCGACCACAATGCCCTCGTCCTCGGCTACCGGGCCGTAAAGCTCGGCTACATCGGCCACGACGGCGCTGATATCGACATCGCTGAAGGCGCCGGAAGGGGCGCCGGCTTCGGCGCGGGCGATCATCAGCAGGGCATTGAAGGTCTGGATCAGGCGGTCGCTCTCGGCGATGGTGGTTTCGAGCGCGGCCTGTCGCGACTGGTCGCTGGCGCCGTCGCGCAGCGCCGACTCGGCCTGGTTGCGCAGGCGCGTCAGGGGCGTCTTGAGGTCGTGGGCGACATTGTCGGTCACTTCCTTGAGGCCCTGCAGCAGGGCTTCGATGCGATCAAGCATGGCGTTGAGATTGGTGGCGAGGCCGTCGAACTCGTCCTGCCGCTTAGTGATCGGAATGCGTTCGGAGAGATTGCCCGACATGATCTTGGTGGAGGTGTCGCGGATGGTGTCGATGCGACGCAGCACGCGGCGCGCGGTGACCCCGCCGGCAATCAGCGAGAACAGGATAATGCCCAGCACGCCGAACATGAAGCTCTGGATGATGATGGCCGAATAGCCGCGCCGCTCCACCACGTCGCGCCCCACCACGAGGCGCAGGCCATTGCTCAATTCCACCGAGCGAACCAGGGCATAGCCCGACCGTGGCGGGCGGATATCGGGCAGGCCGGATTCGGCGAGCGGATTGGACCGCTCATAGGCAAAGCTGTAGACGCCGGGCGTGATCAGCACTTCGGGCGGCACATCGGTCATGTTGCCCAGTAGATACTGCCCGGTTGCGTCGCCCAGATAATAGACGCCGGGGCCGGGCTGGCGGGAGATCCGCTCCACCGCGAAGGCCAGGGCGCGAATGCTCTGATTGGCATCCATGCGCTGGAACAGCCGTACTTCGCGGTCGATGTCATCGCTTTGCTGGCGCTGAATCTGCACGCTGGACTGCCAGCCGATAAAGGCCAGCAGCATAATGGCAAAGATGACGAAGATCAGGATGAACGTCGCCGTCAGCCGGACCGTCGATGTGCGCCAGAGTTGGACGAAGCGGTTCAATATCTACTCGCGGATCATGTAGCCGGCGCCGCGCACGGTATGCAGCAGCGGGGAGGCATGGCCCTTGTCGATCTTGGAGCGCAGGCGCGACATGTGCACGTCGATGACATTGGTCTGGGGGTCGAAGTGATAGTCCCAGACGTTCTCGAGCAGCATGGTGCGCGTCACCACCTTGCCGGCATTCTTCATCAGATATTCGAGCAGGCGGAATTCACGCGGTTGGAGCAGGATGGTCTCGCCATCGCGCTCGACCTTGCGGGAGAGCCGATCCAGTTGCAGGCCGGCAACCTCATAGCTGGTGGCCGCTTCGGCGGGGCTGGAGCGGCGCGCCAGCACTTCGATGCGGGCCAGCAATTCGGTAAAGGCATAGGGCTTGGTCAGATAATCGTCGCCGCCGGCGCGCAGGCCGGTCACGCGGTCGTCGACTTCGCCAAGGGCCGAGAGAATGAGAACGGGAGTCTTGTCGTCTTCGGCGCGCAGGCTCTCGACGATGGACAGGCCATCGCGGCGCGGCAGCATGCGGTCGACGATCAGCACGTCATAGTCCATGCCCGAGGCCATGGCATAACCGGTTTCGCCATCAGCGGCGTGGTGGGTGATGTGTCCGGCTTCATCGAGCGCCTGGATGAGATAGCTCGCGGCCTCGCGATCATCTTCGATGAGCAAAATCTTCACCGCACACTCCATCCAGATTGAGAAGACGGCCCCGGACTAAACTCCGGGGCCGGATTTGGCTTAGTTGCCGAGCGGCAGGCCGATGAAGCGGGCTTCGCCATCGCGGCTGGCCTTGACCAGGGCGGTATTGAGCCCACGGGCCTTGACCGCGTCCAGCGCCGATTCAAATTCCTGCACCGAGGATACCGGCTTGTTGTCGACTTCGAGGATGGAGTCGCCAACGGCGAGGCCCTTGGAGGCAGCCTGGCTATCGGCATCGACGTCCTGGATCAGCAGACCGCCCGAGCCGTCAGAGTTCGGCACCAGGGTGATGCCAACGCTGGACGGTGTGGGCGCAACCGGAGCCGGCGGCGTCGGGGTGTTCTGCTCGTTCTGGGCGACCTCTTCGTTCAGCTTGCCCAGCTTGACCGACAGCTTGGTTTCCTTGCCGTCGCGCCAGATGGTCAGCTCGACAGTGGAATCCGGTGCCTTGTTGGCAATGGTGCGGCTGAGGCCGAGCGCATCGTCGATCGGGGTGCCGTCAACGGCGGTGATGATATCACCGGACTTGACGCCAGCCGGACCGGCAGGACCATCGGGAGCCGCATCGCGCACGATAGCGCCCTTGGCATTGGCGAGGCCCACGCCATCGGCGATATCACGGGTCACGTCCTGGATGGACACGCCGAGATAGCCGCGGGTCACCGAGCCGCTTTCGATCAACTGGCCGGCAATGGCCTTGACCGTGGCAGCGGGGATGGCAAAGGCGATACCGACATTGCCGCCATTGGGCGAATAGATGGCGGTATTGACGCCGACCACTTCGCCCTTGCTGTTAAAGGCCGGGCCGCCGGAATTGCCGCTATTGACCGCAGCGTCGATCTGTAGGAAATCGCCGTAATTCGAGCCGCCGATATTGCGGCCGGAGGCGGAGATCACGCCGGCCGTCACTGTGCCGCCGAGGCCGAACGGGTTACCGATAGCCACCACCCAATCGCCGACGCGGGGCGGTGCTTCGTCGAATTTGACGAAGGGCAGATCGGTGCCTTCGATCTTGACCACGGCCAGATCGGTACGCTCGTCGGTGCCGACGATCTTGGCTTCCTTTTCGGTGCCGTCATCGAACACCACGGTCACCTTGGTGGCGTCGGCCACGACGTGATTATTGGTGACGATATAGCCGTCGCCGGAGATCACGAAGCCCGAACCGGCTGCCATGTAGCGGCGCGGCTCCTGCTCAGGAGCGCCACCCTGTGGGCCATTGCCACCGCCCTGCCCGTTGCCGAACTGATTGAAGAAATCATGGAACGGGTGATCTGGCGGCAGGTCGGGGAACTGGAATTGGAACTGGCCGCCGCCACGCTGCACGTTGCGGGGCGCGGAGCTATCTTGGGCTTCGACCAGAATGGAGACCACGGCGGGCTTGACGGCCTCGACCAGATCGGCAAAGCCGGCCTGGGGAACTGCGGTCGGGGGCACGACGATCTGCGCCGCCGGCTGAACCTGGGCGTTGGCCACCTGGCCCGTCAGAACATAGGCGGTGCTGACGCCACCAATGCCCACCATGAGAGCCAGGGTCGAAGCTCCGAGCCAGCGGCGGGTACGCGAAAGAATAGTCGGGCGCATGGAATTCAATCTCCTTGGGCAAGCCTCAACAGCTTATAGCGATGGTTATGAGCCCCGCGATCTTTCTAAGATGTTGCGCCAACATTAAGGTTTCGCAATGTTGCTGGCGGGAATGCGGCGGGCTTTCATCAAGGTTCCGCCACACTCCGCGGGGCCCGGCAAAACGCTCAATCGGCGCGGTCGTTCCCGTCTTGCAGTTCAGCCAGCACCGCGGCTTCGTCATCATCCAGATCAGCGTCATCGGCAGGGCTGCGTCGCCGCGCGGCAATTACCAGTGTGCCCAGCCCCACCAGCAACAGCAGGGGCGCCGCCACCCAGAGCAGGATGGTGTGTTCGTTGACGCGTGGATTGAGCAGGACATATTCGCCATAACGATCGACCAGATATTGACGCACCTGCTCATCGCTATCGCCGGCCACCAGTCGCTCGCGCACCAGCACGCGCAGGTCGCGCGCGAGATCCGCATCGCTGTCGTCGATGGATTGATTCTGGCAGACAAGGCACCGCAAGCCCGCCGAGATATCGCGGGCGCGCTGCTCCAGCACCGGATCGGGCAGGACTTCGCCCGGCCCCACCGCCAGCGCGGGGAGAGCCAGGCTCATGGCCAGTCCGAACATAAGCGCGCGGAGCCAGGTCATTCGGCCGGCTCCGGATTTGCCTGCGCAACCCGCTTGGGCACACCGACGCGCATGCGCCGGTCGGTCAGCGACAGGAAGCCGGCTCCGGCCATCAGCAAGGCGCCCAGCCAGATCAGGGTGATATAGGGCTTGTACCAGACCCGCAGCACATGGGTATCGTCGAGCGGTTCACCCAATTGCAGATAGAGCTGGGAGAAACCGTAGGTCTCGATGGCCGCTTCGGTGGTCGGCGTGCCGGTGGCGACATAGGTGCGGCGTTCCGCGATCATCGGGCGCGTTTTGCCATCGGGCGCGGTGATGGTGAAATGACCCTCATCGGCGACATAGTTCTGCCCGGCGGTCTGGCCGAAACTGTCAAAGGCGATGGAATAGCCCGATAGCTCGGCCGTCTCGCCCGGATTGAGCGTGGTGACCAATTCGGTTTCCCAGGCTGTCGTGGCGACGATGCCGAGCACGGTGACGCCCATGCCGAAATGCGCGATGGCCGTGGAAAAGGCCGAGCGCGGCAGGCCCGCCAGACGGCGCCAGCTTTCGCCCAGCGGAATGCGGCCCAGCTTGCTGCGATCCACCAGTTCGGCAATGGCGCCGAAAGCCACCCAGAAGCCGAGCAGCAGACCCAGTGGCGCCAGCGAAATCGAAATGCCGCCAAGCGCCGAAATCAGGATGGTGAGAAAGATCGCCAAAGCCGCCGCGCCCATCAGGCGCTGCGCGGCGGCCATGATGTCGGCCCGCTTCCAGGCGAGGAAGGGCCCGAAGGGCAACACCACCAATAGCGGCGCCATCAGCGCACCAAAGGTGAGATTGAAGAAGGGTGCCCCGACCGAAATGGTCGTGCCCACCAGCGCATCGAGCAGCAGCGGATAGAGCGTGCCGACCAGCACCGCACCGACGGCCGTGGCGAGGAACAGGTTGTTGACGATCAGCGCCCCTTCGCGGCTGACCGGCGCAAACAGCCCACCCTGGCGCAGCGAGGATGCCCGCAGCGCAAAGAGGAAGAACGCACCGCCAATGACCAGCCCAAGCAGCGCCAGGATGACGAGGCCCCGCGTCGGATCGCTGGCAAAGGTGTGCACCGATGTCAGGATGCCCGAACGCACGAGGAAGGTGCCGAGCAGCGACAGCGAGAAGGTGATGATGGACAAAAAGATCGTCCAGATTTTTAGGGCGTTGCGCTTTTCCATCACCAGCGCCGAATGCAGTAGCGCGGTTCCCGCCAGCCACGGCATGAAGCTGGCATTTTCCACCGGGTCCCAGAACCACCAGCCGCCCCAGCCCAGTTCGTAATAGGCCCAGTAGGAGCCCATAGCGATGCCCAGCGTCAGGAAGGTCCAGCTCAGCATGGTCCAGGGCCGCACCCAGCGCGCCCAGGCCTGATCGATGCGGCCCGAAATCAGCGCCGCAATGGCAAAGGAAAAGCAGATCGAGAAGCCGACATAGCCCGCGTAAAGCAGCGGCGGATGTATGGCGAGGCCAATATCCTGCAGCACTGGATTGAGGTCGTTGCCCTCAAGCGGGGGCGGCACCATGCGGGCGAAGGGATTGGAGGTGAACAGCGTAAACCCGCCAAAGGCCGCGACCAGCAGGCTTTGCGTCGCCAGCACCAGCGTCATCAGATCAGATGGCAGGCGCCGGCCAAAGGTTGCCACCATGGCCCCGAACGCCACGAGGATCAGGATCCACAGCACCATGGAGCCTTCATGATTGCCCCAGACACCGGAGATTTTGTAGATCAAAGGCTTGAGCGAATGCGAATTGTTGACCGCCAGCGCCAGGCTGAAATCGGAGGTGATGAAGGCCTGAATCAGCGCCGCGAAGGCCGCCGCCACCAGCACGAATTGCAACACCGCGCCCTGGCTCAACACCAGCGCAACGCGCTGCCCCCGCCGCCAGAATATGTAGCCGCCAATGGTGGAGACCGTGGCGACGGCAAAGGCGAGGATGAGGGCGAAGTGGCCGAGTTCGATGCTCATCAGTTGCCAGTTGCCTCCGGCCGCCATTCGCCCTGCGCCTTCAGCGCTTCGACGACTTCCTTGGGAATGTAATTCTCGTCATGCTTGGCCAGCACATTGGTGGCGGTAAAGCCGCCTTCGGGCGTCATGCTGCCTTCGGCCACCACGCCCTGCCCCTCGCGGAACAGATCGGGCAGGATGCCGGTATAGTGCGCGACAATGTCATGCCCGCCATCGGTGACGGTGAAGGTATTGTCCTGCCCGCTGCGGGTCCAGGTTCCGTCCTTGACCATGCCGCCCAGCCGGATGGGATGGCCCGGCGCAACATCGCGCGCGATGACATCGGAGGGGGAATAGAAAAACACGATCTGGTCACGCAGAGCCACCAGCACCAGTGTGGTCGCCAGCGCCACGACCACAGCGAGCCCGGCGATGATGGCGAGCCGCTTCTGCTTGCGCGACCAGCCCTTTTTGCGGATGGCGGCAGGCATGCTCATGGGGTCGCTCCATTCAGGGTCAGTCCGGCATTGAGCGCGATGGAATCCAGTTCACCACGATCGAATGCCTTTGGATAGGCCACGACGGCATCGTCATAGGCCATCTGGGCCTGCGCCTTGTCGCCAAGCACGAGATAGGCGCGCACCAATTGCGTCCATTCCTCGACCGAACCGCCTTGCGAAGCCAGCCGGTCGGCCAGTCCGCCCACCATCTGGGCGATCATCTGGGATTCGCCGGGACTGGGCCCAGCGGGTGCGCCATCATTCTGGGCAACGGCCAGCCCCTGCTGCGCCGCGGCCAGCCAGGGCTCGGTCCCCTGGGACAGCGCCAATGCGCCCTGCCAGGCCGTGGCCGCCTCGTCATATTGCCCGGTGCGGGTCAGCTCGGCCGCCAGATAAAGCCGGGGCAGCGGATCGCTGGGATCACTGACCGACGCTGCACGCAGCAAAGTCATGGCTTCGTCCGAGCCCGCACCATTGGAGTCAAGCAGCAGCGCTTCGGCCAGGCTGGTCTGCAGTTTCGGCGTGGGGCCGCTCAATTCGATGACCCGGCGATAGGCCTTCGCTGCATCGGCAAAGCGGCCCATTTCGGTATAGGCGGGCGCAATTACCGCCCAGCCGCGTACGTCATCGGGCTTGGCAGCCAATTGCTGCTCGATGCGAGCGACGGCCGTTCCAAGATCGAGCGACTGGGTGGCGATCTCGGTGCGGCCGGCCAAGGGTTGGCTGGGCAGGTTCGGATTGCCCAGCGCGGCATAGATGGCAAAGGCCAGGATGGCGATGCCGGCCAGCCCTACCAGAAGCGGCGTGCGCCCCAGGTCACCAGCGGCGATGGTCTTGCCGGTTTCCGCTTTGAGTCGAATGATTTCGCGCGCCAATTCGCTTCTGGCGGCATTGGCTTCGGCCTCGCCCAGCTTGCCGGCGGCCAGGTCCGCATCGATTCCGGCGAGCACCAGACGAAAATGGCTGTTGCTATCCCCCGTTTCCGGCGCGCTCACGTTGACCGCGCGTCCACCCGCCGCGTAAAAAAGTGCGGCGCAGGCTATGGCGGTAACGGCAATGGCGATGAACCAGAACAGCATGGATCCCAAATGCTTGACGCCGCCCAGCGGCAAGAACGCGCCATCTATAGGCCGAATACAGCGAAAAGCTACCCTCACACACATCATTGAGCCGGACGCATTGCCACAGGCCTGGCACCTGTCGGCATGAGCCAGATCCAAGCCGATTTCGCCATTCTGGGCAGCACCCCGCAAGCGCGGCTGATCGCTGGGCTGCTGGCCGGAACGCATGTCAAATCGGTGGTTTTTGCCGGGGAAAGCCAATCCGGTTTCCGCCTGCCGCGCGATCTCGATCTATCGATTGCGCCGCTGACCCGGCCGGAGAGTTGGGCCCTGCTGCGGGCGGCGCAACCATTGGTGCAAAAGCTGATCACCCGAATCGGCGGCCGGGCCAGTTGCAGCCGTCTCGATCCGGTGCTGTTCGCCGACGGCGCCGAGGGACAACAGGCGCTCGCCCATATTCGGCACATGGCCGAGGGCTTTGGCCTCGCCGTCGAAAAACTGCGGCCCAGTGCCCTGGCCAAAGGGCGCGAGGGCGTAGTGTTCCGCGACGCCACCATGATCCACCGCGTCGTAGTCGAACCGGCGCTCGACCGATGGATGCTGCAGCAAGGCGTGCACATACTCGATCCGCGCAGTGACGTCATGGTCCGTGCCGATGGCAGCGGGGAAATCCGCGCCGGGGAAACGGCTATATCTGTAACGCAATGCGTGCTGGCCGACGATGCGGCGATCCTGCGTCATCTACCCGCCGAAAGCTGGCCCGCTTTGCTGCTGCGCCGGCCCGCCACGACCATCCTCACCGAGCCGACCAGGCGGATCGCCGCGCCGGTCATGCTCGAAATCGATAGCGGGCTCACCCTCTGGCAGCGCCCGGAAAGCGGCATCGTAGCCTTTGGCACTGGGCTGATGGATCATGTGCTTGGCGAAGTGAGCGCGCTGCTCGGCGGCGTGGTGCACCGCGCCGGCCAATCGCAATATGAGAGCCTCGCCACACGCGACGGCGCACCCGCCGCCGGCAGGATTGATGGCAGCGGCGCCGATGTACTGGCCGGTTTCGGGCCCAGCGGCATGTTCTTTGCGCCCGCCCTCGCCCGCTGGCTGGCAGGCGTTGCAACGGAAGACGAAAATCGGTGGCTGGCAGCCCGGCTGGTCACGCGCTCGGCCCACACCTCGCCGGTTGCGGAATATGCCGCACCGCTGGAGGCAATGCCATGACCGGCCAGCCCAATCGATTGGCAGCAGCCACACACCAATTTTCCGGCAGCCTCATCGACCGCAGCAAGCCGCTCAAATTCCGGCTCGACGGCAGGATCATCGAGGCCTTTGCCGGCGATAGCGTGCTCAGCGCCGCGCTGGCAGCGGGTATCGACACAGTCGGCCAACGCGGCGGCTGGCCCATGGCGCTCAGCGCCCGCTTCGCCCCGCCCATCATTCCCGCGCACCGGGCCGGCGGAGCGCAACGCGCCCTTCCCATGGCCCGGGTGCCAGTCACCGAAGGCGCGGACTATCTCACCGTTGCTGATCCAGCCCAGCGGCACGGCCTGCTCGGCCGCATCCTCCGCCCCGCCTGCTCGCTCGGCCTCAAGCTCGATGGCGGGCAAAGCCTCGCCCAACCCTGGCTCGATAGCCCCACCGAAACGGAACTGGAATACGACCTCGTCGTGGTCGGCGGCGGCGTTGCCGGAATGGCGGCAGCATTGGCGGGGAGCAAGGCGGGCCTCTCGGTCATATTGATCGAGGCCTCATCAGTGCTCGGCGGCCATTCTCGCCTGTTCGGTACGCAGGATGGCGAGGAAACGCCCGACCAGAGCATCGAGCGCCTATCCTCCGCCATCATCAAAGCAGGCATCGCCGTCCAACTCGGCGCCGAAGTTACCGCCCTGCGACCGGGTCTCATCCGAACCCATATCGTCGATGCCGCCGAGGGCCATGCCGTCCTGATCCACGCACCCCGCATCATCCTCGCAACCGGCGCCATCGAGCGCCTCCCAATCTTCCCCGGCAATCGCCTGCCCGGCGTCATGGGCACGCTCGAAGCCTTCGAGCTGGCCAGCCACTATGGCGTGTGGCCGGGCCGGACCGCGGTGATCGCCACCGCCAGCAGCCCGGCCTATCGCCTCGCCATGCTGGCCCGCGATGCCGGAATATCGGTCACCCGCATTCTCGACGCCAGGCCGCAGCCGCAATCGCGGTTCATCGAGTTCGCCAAAGCCTATGGCATCACCATGGCGCCGGGTTTTCTGCCCGCATCGGCGGCCACAAACAACGGCCGGGGCATCACCCTGACGTCGCACCTGTCCGCCGGGCGGCAGACCACGCCAGACGCCCAGTTCAGCGCCGACCGTCTGATCATCTGCGGCGGCTGGCAGCCCGATCTCACGCTCTGGCACATGGCCGGCGGGCACAGCCAATGGAACGCCCAAGCCAACCGGCTGGAACCCTTGGAAGGTCCCAGCGGCGTCACCCTTGCCGGTTCGGCGGCCGGCTATTTCAGCCGTCACGCCGCCATCGATAGCGGCGCTGATGCCGTGGACATGCTGCTGGGCCGCGACCGCAAGCCGGTGCGTGAAGTCATCATCGACGCGATCCACGAAACGCCGGACGCCCCCTGCCCGATCGGGCCACTTACGCCCGAAGTGGCAGCACCAGCCATGCTCGACGGCGGAGTGCGGCTGATCGAGTGTCCGCAGACGCCGACCAAAGCCCGCCTATCCTGGCGCAAAAAGCCGCGCCTCTGGTCGCTGGCCGACACGCCGCGACCCCTCGATATCGCAGCCATAGCCGCGGGTGTGCAACTAGGCGTCATCCCGGCTGATAGCGCTGGCATTGTCGCTCAAGAGCGCGTCGGCATGGTGGTCATTGGCACCAGCGCCGCCCCGCCGCGTCAGCCGATCAAGCCGCCCCTCGTGCCGGCCTTCCTCGCTGCTCGCTTTGGCAACGGTGCCGAACTCTGGCTGGTCGCGCCGGTCGAACCACGCATACTCGACCCCGGCTGCCTCATCCACCGGTCTTCCAGCGACCACGACCCGCAACATGCCATCGGCGTCATCCTGCGCAGCAGCGACAAAGGCGCCATCGCCCTCGTTACAAGGCAGGCGCCGGAAACGCTCTCGCTACGCGACCATGGCCGCGCCATCGCAATCCGGCTGGTGACGCCGTATGTGGAGGAAGTGGCTTAGCCCCGTCGCTCGGCCGCGGCGCGGGCGCGGCGGAGTGTTTCGGCATATTCGGGGTTGAACCGGATCTCGGCCATCTTGATGCCCGCTTCCATCCGCGTGCCGACGATGGCATCGGCCGGGTTCTGCCGCAGCAATTCGAGATTACGCTGCAGGTGCATTTCCAGCGTCTGTCCTGATTGGCTCCAGGCCTGATCGAACAGCGCATTGAGCGCCAGGCTGTCGCGACAATCGCGGATCGCCGAGAGCAGATAAATTCCGTTCAGCGCCGCCAGCAGCCGGTCATTATCCAGCCGGTCGGCACCCTCGCGCGGCTTGCGCAGCGCCTGGTTGATATCGGGCACCACATCCTTGAGCCGCGGTTCAACACGGTCGGAGATTTGCTTGGTCAGGGTCGACAGTACCATCGACCAGCGGCTGCCGCGCGCGAATTCGATATTACCGGTCAGCGCCCGGATCAGCCGGTGAAAACGGTCCAGCGCCCGGCACATCAGGTCGATATCGGAGAACGGCCCCGTGGGCTGCAGCAGATGGAGCTGGTTCTGCGCATGGGCCAGAATGGCGTCGATCACCGGCCCGAAGCCGGCCCGCGCTACCGTACCCTCATTGGAATTGCCCGACAGGCGGATGATCGCCCCGACCACCCGGGTCGGATTGGTGATCTGCCCCATGGCCGCATGGAACAGCAGCGCCGCGAGCGGCGGATCCTGCAGGGGCATGGAATGGATGGCCGTGCTCAGCGCCGTCTCGTCGGCAATGGTATTGACCGCGCGGCCAAAGGCCTGCGCCTTGTCGAGCACGGCGCGATTGCGCAGCGCTCCCATGATGACCGGCAGGGCGGCACGCGCCTCGTCATTACCCAGCGCAGCGCGCAGCCGGCGGCCCGAGTCGAAATCGGCATCAGCACCCGCCACGGCGTCCCGCATGCGCGCCAGCACTTGCGGCATGGCAGCGTCGAGGTCGGCGATATCGATATCCCCGCAGAGATCGCGATTGACCCAGGTCCACACCGCCGCGGCCTGGCTGCGCGCCACCGAGCCCGGAAAGGGAAACACCACGGGATCGTCCACAATCACCGCATCGATCAACCCGGCAAAAGGCTGGGACGGCGAGGCATCGCCACGCGCAGCTTGGCGCGGTTCGGCGGCATCAGCGGGGTGGTTGGTGGCTTGGGACATCACGCGGTCGGTTTGGGAAGCAAATCTCCCCAAACCCTATCGTGGCTTGGTAAACAATCCTTACCTGCCCGCTGCGATCAGCAGATCGATCAGGCGGCGCCGGAGCCCGGCACCACGGCCCAATTGCCGTTCTGCTCGCGGCAGGCGGTGCCCTTCTTGGTGAAATCCTGGCCGTTGACCTTCACCGAGTGGGTGAAGTCGCGGCAATCGAGATTGTTCACGCGGACATAGGGGCCCACCGACACCGAGCCGGTCGTGCCCTTGTCGCCAGCCCACTGGCGCGGTGCGCCGGGGCGGCCGAACTGCAGCGCATAGAACTGGGCGCTATTGGCTTCGGCGGAATCCTTTGCCGTCATCGAGGCCAGGGCGGCCGAGTCGACAAAGCCATTGGCAACGCTGGTGGTCGCCAGGGCCTGCTGGGTGGTCTGGGCCGGGGTGGGCACATTCGGCATCACGATCGCCGGGGCTGCCACGATCGGCGCCTGCTGGATCGGCGCAGTCGGCGCCGTGCTGGCGCAGGCGGCCAAGGTCAAGGCAAACAGCGGTGTGGCGAGAAGGGCGATACGGTTCATGTCTTGGTTCTCGTTATCGGTCAGTGGCTCTTGTTGATGTATTGCGGCTAAAATGCGTCAACTTGCAACCGGTTTGGCCATTGAGCCCAGCCGGGCCGTCGGCAAGCGCAATTCTACCAGAAGACCGCCCAAAGCCGAGCGTTTCAGCTCCAGGCTGCCGCCATAGACATCGACCAATTCCTTGACGATATCGAGTCCCAGCCCGCTGCCCGGCGTTTTCTCGTCCAGCCTGACACCGCGACGCAACACTTTCTGGGCGTCTTCCTCGGAGAGGCCGGCGCCATTGTCGTCAATACGGATCAGCAGAATGGTGCCCGTATCGCCCCGCTCGGCGTCCAGCCGCACCCCCACCTGCCCCTTGGACCATTTGCAGGCATTGTCGAGCAGATTGCCCGCCATTTCCTCCAGATCCGCCTCGTCGCCCCGGAACCAGGGTAGCGAGGCATCGGGCCGCTGAAAGGCGACCGTCACGTCGGGATGGATCTTGCTCATGACCCGGGTCAACCGCAGCATGACCATGGTGGCGTCGGCCCGCTTGCCAACCACGGAGGTGCGCGCCGCCAGCCGCGCCCGCTCCAGATAAGTCGCAACCATGGTGCTCATCTTGTCGCTTTCGGCCAGCACCACATCGGCCAGCACGCCCTTTTTGGCGCCCGCCTCATTGCGCAGCACCGCGATCGGCGTCTTCAGCCCATGGGCCAGGTTGCCCACCTGGTTACGCGCCCGCTCGATGATCTGCGCATTAGAGCGCAGCAACTCGTTGACCTCCTCGGCCAGCGGCGCAATCTCGCGCGGATAGGTGCCCGCCACCACGCCCGTGTCACCGGAGCGGACATTTTCGATGGCCTTGCTGAGCCGGGAAATCGGCCGCAGGGCGAAGCGAGCGACGATGAAGCTCATCACCGCCAGCATAACGCAGACCGCGCCGAGCACGATAAAGGCCTGGCCGCGGAAATCGTCCACCAGTTCAAGGATTTCGCTGAGATTGCCGGTGACCACGATCTGATAGGTGGTTGGTGCCACCGTCACCGCCCGCTCGACCACGCGCATGCGGGTGCCAAACACATCGTCCATCACGGCCGTGCGACGGCCCAGCACATCGGGCGGGCCCGTCACCACTGGCAAGTCTATGCCCACCACCGATGTCGACAGATTATAGAGCGTGCCGTTGGCGTCGCGGATGGCCCAATACCAGCCCGAGCGCGGCCGGTCGAACCGCGGATCGGTCAGCGCGATTTCCGGGCTCACCGGATCGCCTGCCTCGAGCAGGGCGCCGGTCAGGCTCTCGACGTGAAATTCCAGCGTCTGCGATAGCGAGGTGTCGAGCGCGCGCGAATAAAGGTCGGTCAGCAGGAAGCCGGTGGCCACCAGCGCCAGGATCAGCCATCCCGCCGACAGCCAGAACAGCGATGCCGCAATGGAGCCCTTGCGCATCAGGCCACCCAGCACTGGCTAGTCCTCGGCGATCTGATAGCCGAGGCCTCTGACCGTTTGAATGCAATCCTCCGGCAGCTTCTTGCGCAGCCGGCCGACGAACACTTCGATCGTGTTGCTGTCGCGGTCGAAATCCTGATCGTAGAGATGCTCGGTCAGTTCGGTCCGCGAGATCACCTTGCCTTTGTGATGCATGAGATAGCTCAACAGGCGTAATTCATGGCTGGTGAGTTTGACCGATTGGCCACCCACCGTCACCTTGCCCGAGCGCGAATCCAGCCGCACCGATCCGGCAACGATTTCGTTGGAGGCTAGGCCCGCCGCGCGGCGCACCAGCGCACGGAGGCGCGCCAGCACTTCTTCCATGTGGAAGGGCTTGGCGACATAATCATCGGCGCCGGCATCGATCCCCTGCACCTTGTCGCTCCAGCGATCGCGCGCCGTCAGCAGCAGCACCGGGGTGGTCTTGCCCGCCCGGCGCCATTCCTCGAGCACGCTCAGCCCGTCCATGCGTGGCAGGCCGATATCCAGCACAATGGCGTCGTAGGGTTCGGTATCGCCGAGGAAATGGCCTTCCTCGCCGTCAAAGGCCACATCGACCGCATAACCGGATTCGGTCAGCGCTTCCTTGATCTGGCGATTGAGATTGGTATCGTCTTCGACAACCAGAATTCGCATCGATGGCCCCCCGGATGCCGTGTTATTGCGCGTTCAGAACCAGATTCTGGGCCTGACCGTCGCGGCTCAGCACGCCGATAATATAGACCAACCGGCCGCCCTGGTCACATACCTGCACATTGAGCACCTCGACACTGCTGTCGACGCCCGCCGATGCCAGCACGGCATCGAGCGAGACGATCTGCCCGGACGACACCGCTTCCTGGATCTGCCGCTTATCGAGGCATGCCTGGGCACTCGCCGTGCCGGTAGCGGCAAAGCCGATGGCCAGGGCAAGGACGGTTGCGGACAGCAATTTCATGATCAAGGTTTTCATGAGGGCAATCTATGGCGGCGTTGCTGAATGGGACATGAATATGGCGGTCATGTCCAGTTGGTGTGGGTCACGCCTTGCCGATATCCCCTTTAAGTCCTTTGCGCAGGAAAATTATGGCAAGCGCTTCCATAATCATCTGCCCGGCCGAGGCCCCGTCCAGTGCCGGCAACTCGACCCCCAGCAATTGCGCAGCGGCTGCCAACAGCATGATGACGGCGACGACATAGGTTTTGTATCCGTTGAGAAAATCCACAGCGATGCTCCAGTTTGAAGAAGGTGAAATCGGGGCAAGAGGCGTGCCCGCAGCCGCCAGCGCCGCCTTGCGGACCGCCGCAACACGATTGGTCCAGCCCTTGCCGAAAGTGGGGAAAGTCGACAGCCGATTGAGAAAGCCAAGCCGCCGGTCACAGAGTGCCGTGATCAGTCCTGCCACCTCCCGCGCCCGCACTGCCGCCAGCGTCAGCGGCCCGACCTGACCATCGGCCAGCACGCCCAATTCGGCCTGCAGCGTGCGGACTGCTCGGTCCGGCCCGGAATTGACGGCAAAATCGAACAGCGCCAGGTCGAGCCCCGAAGGCAGGTTTCCGGCCTTGCTGCGATCCCAATAACTCGCCCGATAGATGCGCGCCGCTTCAGCCCGTCCCAGGGCCTTCACCTCGGCCTTGGGCAGGTTCCACCACGGCGAGATATTGCGCCAGCGCGCCAGCGTCTTGTGCGTGATCCCCAGATTGGTCGCCCCGCCGGGATCACTGGGGTGGTCCACATAGCCGCCCTCATGCCGCAGCACCTCGTCGAGGCAGATGTCAAAGCGCGTCCTAGCCATGAAATTCTCCTGTCGCGACATGCCCCACGCCCAGCACTGAACTGATCTGCGCCACGCTGAATCCAAAACCGGCCGGCAGAGCGCCAAAATCGGCCATCTGCTCGGCCGCCCCATAGCTCACCGCTGGCGTGGCGCTGGTCAGCGTGCGCCCCAGCATCGACCCATTCATAATGGCCACCCGATACGCCTCCGGCTGATGCTCAAGCGGGGATTCCACCGCGCCCCAGCCATCCCCATCCGCCCGGCTGCGCCGCAGCCATGACAGGATCACGCTGCCATCCGGCGCCCGCCGCGCCCGCAATTGCGCCGGCGGCAACGGCAGTGCCGGAGCCATCCCGGTCGTGACCGGCCACACCGTGCCCGTCACATCGCTGCTGCCCGCATAAATGCGGAACGCCCGTTCCTCGCCCAACAACTGCGGCTCGACCGGCAGGCTCACCACCCGGTCGTCCAGCACGATCACCCGGCATCCGGCCGCCGCCGCCACGGGCTGCGTTCCCTCCAGCCCCCGCAACAACCGGCTGAGCCGGAAATGCCCCGGCGCCACCAGATCGGCCACCTCAAAGCCGATGACCTCCCAATTGCCCCCGCTCTCGACCGCAATCCGGTTGCTGCCCGCCAGCACGGCCAGTTCGTCCACTGCGGCCAGATGCCCGCTCAGCAGGCTCACCTCGATCGCATTGCCCAGGTCCCAGATACCCAGGGGCCCTATGTCGAATGCCGCGACCGTCTCCCCGATTGCCGCTCGCCGGGTGAGATCCGCCACTGCAGCACCCGTCGTCTCGTCGGTCACCAGCAAATGCCCCGGCCATGGCTGCGCATAGCCCGCCACCACCAGCCGCGACCGTCCCGGGTCGTCCGGCAATGGCGGCAGATGCGCCAGGGCCACCAGCGGCAGCACTTCGACAAATTCGCCGCCGCCCGGTGCCAGCGGCCGATCAATCGCCGTTGCCACCGACGTATTGCTCGGCAGGGTCCGCGCCTTGATCTGCCGGCTCAATCCATCGCGAATTTCGGCGATCTCGAACGGCCCCTCGGCCAGCCCAGCAATGGCAATCAGATCGCCCGGCTGCAGCGCCAGCAAAGACGGCGGCAGGGCAAAATCCAACGTCTCTCGCGCCGCTGCCCGGCTATCGAGCACCCGCTCGGCTGCCAGCCGCGCAGCCGCCCCATCCAGCACCAGCGCCACCGCCTCGCCCACCAGCGGACCATCCGCCTTGGCCAAAGCCGTCACCGTGCCGGTCAGATAATCGCGCTCCCGATCGACATAGCTTAGCGCCAGCCGCCCCGGTGCCTCCCTGGCATCACCGCGCCGCCGCGACAGTGTCGGCCCTTCCCCGGCCGCCAACTGCAATGGATCAAGCGTCAGTGTATGCACCCGTCGCGCCACCCCGGCATGCAGGCCATCCACCGTACTGCGCAGGCTCAGCCCCGTCGCTTCGAGCAGTGGTTCCAGCGCCTCCCGTCCGGTCGTGGCCGTACCCAGCACATAGCCCGACACAAACGGCGCCGCCGGTTCCGCCGTCAGCGCCACGCCATGCTCACTCGCAATCGCCGTTGCCAATTCATCGCTGGCCAGCCCACCCAGCCGTCCCGTCAGCCAATGACCCGTGCGATGGTTGGGGCCATCGGCCCACACGTCCACCTGTGCCGGAAATGCCGGATAGGGCCGCGCATCCCAGGTCCAGAGATACACCCGCGACACGTCGATCATACCGGCCGGATTATTGGCCGGATCGCGCCAGTAGTTTTGATGTGCCCGCAAAAACTGCCGCTGCATCAGCGGGTCCGGCAAGCCACTCGAAAAATACGGCCGCCCGCTTTCGGCGCTCTTGTCGTCGCCGAAAATATTGGGCTGGTTGGCCCCCTTATCGACCGCGCCACACCCGAGTTCGGTCAGCCAGATTGGCTTGCTACCCGGCACCCAGCCCGTCGGCGTCGGCTTGCGCACACCACCTGGCCGGTCATGATGCCACTGGCTCCACCAGCTGCGGATATCCTTGAAGCGCCACACCCAAGGTTCGCCGTAAGTCCCGTCGCTGATCGGCGACCGCAGGCCCGCCGCCCGGTCGGCCTCGCTGGCATAATACCAGTCAAACCCCTCTCCACCGGCAATATTGCCCTTGAGATATTCCAGGTCATAGCCATTGGCCGAGAGCGCGGCATCGGCATGCCCGGCCCCGTCGCGCCAATCGGCCAACGGCATGTAATTGTCGATGCCCACCGCATCGATATGCGGGCTCGCCCACAGCGGATCGAGATGAAAATACTTCTCGCCATCCGGCTGATAGCCCGAATATTCGCTCCAATCGGCCGCATAGCTGAGCTTGGTCGCAGCCCCCACAATGGCCCGCGCTTCAGCCGCCAGCCCCACCAGCGCCTCAACAAACGGAAAGCTGTTGCCGGCCCCCCGCACGCTCGTCAGTCCACGCATTTCCGAGCCGATCAATAGCGCATCGGCCCCGCTCGCTTTGGCAATCCCGGCATAGTGCAGCACCATCTGCCGATACCCGTTGGCCACAAACGCCGATACCTGCGCCGCCGCCACGCCTGTCTGGTCGGGCGACCCCGCCCGTCCAGACAGGCGTGGCGGCGGCGCAGGTATCGGCGTTTGTGGCC